>JAZRAE010000068.1:0-18813 GCA_045634385.1 Eubacteriales bacterium
CGGTTACTTCTGGCACTATGTAGACGGAGTTCCTACTGTTTGGGAGGATAAGCTTCCTAAAAATGTGAGCCTTGGACTTTCCTATGTCCTCAATGACGATGGAACAGGCTTCGTTGTTAACGGAATTGGAAATTGTACCGAAACTGACATTAATATTCCCAGTGAATTCAATGGATTGCCTGTGACGAGCATAGACAATCAAGCATTCATTAATTGCTCAAGCATTGCAAGTATTGTAATTCCCGATAGCATTACAAACATTGGATATGAAGCGTTCTATAATTGCAAGAACCTTAAGAACGTTTACTTCTGTTCTATAGTGCCCCCCACTATTGGAAGCAACATGTTTGGTTGTGTATGGGATTACGAAGACTTTAATATTAATGTACTCGAGGAAGCTTATGAATCGTACATGAGCATTGATGATGGAGGATATTGGCAATCATACGCTTTAGACAATATTCGCAAGTGGAACGGTTGTGTTCATAAGTATATTATTGAAACTATTGAGCCTACGAAGCTGACTAGTGGCTATACTATATACACTTGTTCCGAGTGTGGTAGTAACTACAAAGATGATTATGTTCCAGCAACAGGATCTCTCGGTCTTGCATATGAAGTGAATTCCGACGGTACCACCTGTACTATTACCGGAATTGGTGACTGCTCAGATACCGAGGTATATATCCCCGAAATTATCGACGGCTACACTGTCACTGCAATCGGAGAGAATGCATTTGCTGAGAACTCTGCCATTACGTTCATCGAGATTCCAAATACCGTAACAAGTATAGGTAAACGCGCTTTCTATAAATGTACCGAGATCACAGAAATAACGATCCCCGAGTCGGTATTTGAAATTGGAACGCAGATCTTCTACGGCTGCAACAAGCTTACTACCGTTTATTACAACGGTACATACGGAAACTGGGAAAATCCCTTCCTTAGCGTTACTAGCATAGAGACGGTAGTATTCGGAGGAACGTATATTCCTAGTTACGCTGCTTACAACGCCGTTAATATTAAGACCGTTATAATTCTTGACGGAGTTGAAAGAATAGAATATAATGCATTTGAGGGTTGCTCGTCGCTCACAAGCATAACTATTCCAAATAGCGTAACCAATATAGGTAGCAGCGCATTCCGTAATTGCTCTTCGCTGACAAACGTAACGCTTCCTATCAATCTTACAACTATAGATGGCAATACATTCGACGGTTGCTCTGCACTTTCAAGCATTATTATTCCTGACAGCGTATCATATATAGGAGGCAGTGCTTTCGCTAACTGCTCATCTTTGACGAGCATAGTTATTCCTGATAGTGTCACTGTAATTGACGAATGGGCATTCTATAATTGTACCAATCTTGTCGATGTCTCTATTCCCGACAGTATAACCTCTATTGATAGCTATACATTCTATTATTGTTCCTCGCTCGCCAGCATTACAATCCCGAACACCATTGTGTCTATTGGCGATTTGGCATTCTATGAATGTAATATGCTAACTACCATAATATACACCGGCACTGTCGAAGAATGGCTGGACATCAAAAAGGGCAACTCATGGGATCCTAAAAATTGCGAAAGAGAAGTTATCTGTTCGGATGGTGTATTCAATTACACCCATACGGAGGTCATAGACGAGGCGATTGCACCATCGTGCTTTAATTATGGCTATACAGAGGGAAAACATTGCTCAGAATGTGGATACGTTATCGTCCAACAGCTCCCACTGGATCCCCAGCATACCGGTGGTACTGCAACATGTACATCACCAGCTGTATGTGAAATTTGCGGATGTAGTTATGGAAATCTTGGAGATCATACCGAAAGCGAATGGATTATTGACATCGAGGCAACTGAACTCGATTCCGGCCTCAAACACACGGAATGTACAAATTGCTCATCGAGAATGAACGAAGAAATCATTCCTGCTATTGGATCCCTTGATCCTACATACGAATTAAATGAGTGACAAGCATAGGAAATGATGCATTTGAAGGGTGCACATCCGTTATAAGCATCACTCTGCCCGATACCATAATAGGTATTACTATTCCAATGCAACAGTTTACTTCTACCGTGAGACAACTCCCGAAACCAAAGGATTATATTAGCACTACGTTGACGGGATAATCACAATTTGGGAGAGTTGTTTTTCGAATAATTACATACTAAGCTAGTATTATTTGACAACTAAGCATATCCCGAAGAAAAAACGCAATAAGAACGCCTTGAAATTCAAGGCGTTCTCATGAAAAAACCAAAAAGGTCGCAGAAACTCTGCGGCCTTTTTTTACTTATTATTAATCTCAAATACAATTCGTCACGACAACCCCGTGCCGTCCAATCTAAAATGGAAGTTTAGAAATTCTCGGGGTAAACGCCCTGGGCTTTGAGCTGCTTGAAGGCTTCAACAACAACCGGCTTATCCTCTTTATAGGTTACGCCGTACCACTTATCCTCGTTGTCGAGAACGAGCGCATCTGCCTTGCCCTCGCCGATAAGGTCAGAAACGAGAACGGGGAGAAGATACTCACACTTCTCGGGGTTCTTGGGAAGATTTTTATCAAGGAACTCAGGGAAACGAGCCTTTGCCTCGCGAAGGTAAGCAGGGGTAAAGCCCCAAAGGTTCATAGATACGATAGTGTCGGGAGAAAGAGGCTGCTTATCGCCCTCGTCAAGGAAGTAGATGGAGCCGTCTGCCTCTACACCGATCTGTGTGCGCTCCTCAATCTTGGTAAGAAGACCGTTCTCAAAGGTACATACACCGCGAGCAACAGTACCCTTCTCTGTTACAGTATTCTTAAGGAGGTAACCAACCATAGCGAAGTGGTACTTCTCGTCATCCTGGGTGTTCTTAAGGAACTCATAGATCTTCTTAAAAGCGTTTGCGCCGTAGTAGTCATCAGCGTTGATAACTGCGAAAGGACCCTCTACGGTATCAAGGCAGCACATAAGAGCGTGCGCTGTGCCCCAAGGCTTTCTTCTGCCCTCGGGAACGGAATAACCCTCGGGAAGCTTGTAAAGCTCCTGAAAAACGTACTTAACGTTGATATCCTTGCCCTCGAGGTGCTTATCCATAACCTCGCGGAAGTCCTTTTCAATTTCCTTCTTGATAATGAAGGTAACGTCACGGAAGCCGGCTCTGATAGCATCGTAGATGGAATAGTCGATGATGATGTGGCCCTGCTCGTCGACTGAGTCGATCTGCTTGAGTCCGCCGTATCTGCTGCCCATACCTGCAGCCATTATTACAAGCTCGGGATTTTTCATTAGTTTGTCTCCTATGCAATTTTATGTTTTAACAAGTACATTATAGTATAGGATGCTAAGAAAATCAAGGGAAAATCGCATATTTTATTTGTATTTTTGCTTTGAATCGATCTTTTTTACAAATAAAAATTGTTACATGTTAAAAAAAGCCGGATTTATGCTTGAAAAATAGAAGAAAATGGTATATAATTAATACAAATTAAAATAAAGGACGGTAAATATATGAGCACTTTTCATCTTGTAGATCATCCTCTTATTCAGCATAAGCTTACAATTATGAGAGATAAAAACACCTCTTCAAAGGATTTCAGACAGCTTCTTGACGAGATCTCTATGCTTATGGGTTATGAAATAACGAGAAATCTTCCTCTTGAGGACGTTGAGATCGAGACACCTATATGCAAGGCTACGTTCAAGAGAATTTCGGGCAAGAAGCTCGCAGTAGTTCCGATTCTCCGTGCAGGACTTGGTATGGTAGACGGACTCCTTCGTCTTGTCCCCTCGGCACGTGTAGGACACATAGGTCTTTATCGTGATCCCGAGACACATCTTCCTATAGAATATTACTGCAAGATGCCCCAAGGTATTGAGGAAAGACTCACTATAGTCGTTGACCCTATGTTGGCTACCGGCGGATCTGCGGCAGATGCTATAACTATGGTTAAGGCAAAGGGTGCAAACTCGGTACTTCTTATGTGCCTTGTTGCCGCTCCCGAGGGAGTAGCAAAAGTACAGGCGGCTCACCCCGACGTAGATATCTACTGTGCAGCTCTTGATGAAAAGCTCAACGATCACGCATACATTGTTCCCGGTCTTGGTGATGCGGGCGACAGAATCTTCGGTACGAAGTAAATGCGAGAAATAAAAATAGCAAAAAATGATGCAGGACAAAGGCTCGACAAGTTCTTGACAAAGGCACTTGACCTGCCCATCGGACTGCTCTACAAGTCTATACGCACAAAGAAAATCAAGGTCAATCGAAAGCGTGCGGAAAACAATACCGTGCTTTCTGAGGGTGACACAATACAGTGTTTTCTTGCAGAAGAGTTCTTTGCCAAACTCGATAATGCAAGCGAGGTTTCTCTTTCATTTGATAAGATACAACCAAAGCTTGACATTGTGTACGAGGACGAGAATATTATGCTCTTGAACAAGCGTCCCGGTGTTTCTGTGCACGAGGACGAGGACTCCAAGGTAAACACTTTGATAGCGCACGTGCAAGCATATTTGTATCAAAAGGGCGAGTACAATCCTGAAGATGAGCAAAGCTTTGCGCCTGCGCTATGCAACAGAATTGACAGAAACACAGGCGGTATCGTTATTGCGGCAAAAAATGCCGAATCTCTGCGCGTTATGAACGAAAAGATACGCCTAAGAGAGATAGACAAGCTTTATCTCGCGGCAGTACACGGAATCCCCGAAAAGAAGGAAGCTACTCTTACGGGATATCTGATTAAAGATGAAAAGCTTAACAAGGTGCGCGTCTTTGAAAAGAATCCGCCAAAAGGTGCGAAAAATATAACCACAAAGTATAAGGTCATCGCAACAAAGGGCTCGGATGCTCTGATTGAGGTTGAACTGCTCACAGGAAGAACACATCAGATCAGGGCGCATATGGCACATATCGGACATCCTCTGGTCGGTGATGGTAAATACGGTGTAAACAAGGGCGACAGAGCCGAAGGATACAAGTATCAAGCACTTTATTCTTACAAGTTGCGCTTCTGCTTCAAAGGAGAGGCTACTGCGTTGGAATACCTAAACGGCAAGGAGTTCTCCATCCCAAAGAGAGATATATACTTTACAAGTAATTTTTTCCACTGATTTGAAAGGTTAGAATTATGAAAATAGGAATACTCGGTGCAGGTACGTGGGGCACGGCTCTTGCCGCGCTTTTAGTCAAAAATGGGCACAATACAACTCTGTGGTCTGCAATTTCCGAAGAGATCGATCTGCTTTCAAAAACAAAAACGCATAAGAATCTCCCGGGTACTACTCTACCGGATGAATTAAAATACACTAAGAGTATTGCCGAAGTATGCTCTGCATCGCTCATCATTTTCGTTGTTCCATCCGAATATATCAGGTCTACCGCAAGGGCTGCTATGCCTTATATTAAAGACGGCACTATACTTGTCAGTGCGGCTAAGGGCATAGAACCAAAAAGTCTCAAAACTATGACCGAGATAATCGACGATGAAATGGCAGCAAGCGGAATCTCATACAAGCTCGCGGCTCTCTCCGGACCTACGCACGCAGAAGAGGTTGCACTTGGTCAACCCACCTCAATTGTGTCGGCGTCGGAGGATGAGGACACGGCTATGATGATTGCAAACGCATTTTCAAATTCCTGCATGAGAGCCTATACCAACACGGACGTTCTTGGTGTCGAGATAGCAGGTGCGCTAAAAAATATAATTGCAATTGCAGCGGGTATAAATCGCGGTATGGGCTTCGGTGACAACTCACAGGCTATGCTCATCACTCGCGGAATTGCAGAGATAACACGTATCGGACTGGCTATGGGATGCAAAAGACGTACATTTATGGGACTTGCGGGAATTGGTGATCTTATAGTTACCTGTACTTCACGTCACAGCCGCAACAACAGATGCGGTGAGCTTATCGCCAAAGGACTCTGCTATGAGGAAGCAACAAAAGAGATTGGAATGGTCGTTGAGGGGTATTTCGCACTCGAAGCGGCAATGGAGCTGTCGAACAAATATGAGGTAGAGATGCCGATAACAGAGGCTGTATATAGGGTAATCAAAAACGGTGAGAGCGTTAAGGATGCAATGCACACTCTCATGAATCGAAATTTAAAAAGCGAGCTTGAGGGGTAGCGTAATCTCCTTTAAAGCTGATCACACAATGACTTGCAACAAGTTGCATTAATCAATCATCTTCAAAATAAACAGAGCAAGAATAGAGGTTTTTGACTGCCTTCTACTCTTGCTCTGTTTTATGTACAAATAATCTATTTACTTTGTTCCGGTAGAACCAAATCCGCCTGCACCGCGTACGGTATCGGAAAGCTCATCTGCAAGCTCAAACTCTGCTTTTAAAAACGGCACGATGGTAAGCTGTGCAACTCTCTCTCCGTTTTCGACCGTTGCTGTTGTCTCGGAGTGGTTATGAAGTGCTACCCTGACCTCTCCGCGATAGTCTGCGTCGATAACTCCGACCTTATTAGCGGGGGCGAGTCCACGCTTTGTGCCAAGACTGCTTCTGGCAAATATGAGTCCACAGTAGCCTTCGGGTATCTCAACGGCAATTCCTGTATGAAGAAGTGCTGTTTCGTGCGGTTTTATTTCTACTGATCCATCGATAAGTGCGTAAAGATCCGCACCCGCGGAATACTCAGTACCATATGTAGGAAGAATCGCTTCTTTTTTAAGCTTTTGTATTCTGACTTTCATTAGGTTTACTCCTGATTATTTTTGTAGGATTTATCGAGCTTACAGCCTTCCCAAATGACTATCTCGCCAAGCTCTCTTGTTTTGTTCATATCTATAATCCGCTGATTTGATGATCCGCGAAAACGCAAGCCAAGTTGCTTTTTTTCCTCAACGAATCTGCCGTCAACAAGAATATCAACAAGAGAAAGAAGCTCTGCCGTGATATCAAGACTCTTTGGGTGAGAGCCGATGGGAGAGGTTAATTCCTCGAAGAGATTACCTGTAAAAAGCCAAAGATTTTTCTTCGGATAACGGCGTTTAAACTCCTTTAGGAATGGAAGAAGCGCTCTTTGATTTGACGGTTCCATAGGCTCGCCGCCAAGTATTGTCAGGCCGCGCACTGCAGAGTTGTCAAAAGTTGAAAGAATATCCTCGGCTACCTCATCAGTGAATTCTTCACCGTAGTCAAACGCGCAGGTCTCGGGCTGAAAGCAGTTTTTACACCTATTAGTACAACCGCTAACGAAGAGGGTTGTTCTTATCCCCTCTCCGTTGGCGACATCAAATTTCTTTACTGTTCCGTAATGCATTGTAAATTATACCTTACATTTTATTAGTTAATTTATCCTTTAAGAACATACCCGTGTAAGATTTCTCACATTTTGCAACCTCTTCAGGTGTTCCTGTTGCGACGACAGTTCCGCCGCCGTCTCCGCCCTCAGGGCCGAGGTCGATAATGTGATCGGCACACTTGATAAGATCAAGATTATGCTCAATCGTTACAACGGTATTTCCGGCATCCACAAGCCTATTAAGTATGGAAATAAGCTTTGCGACATCCTCGGTGTGAAGACCGGTTGTTGGCTCGTCAAGGATATATATCGTCTTGCCCGTAGATCGTTTAGCAAGCTCAGTAGCAAGCTTGACTCTTTGCGCCTCACCGCCGGAAAGAGTTGTGGATGACTGTCCTATCTTGATATAACCAAGTCCTACGTCATAGAGAGTACGAAGTTTTCTTTCAAGCTGAGGAAGTCCCTCAAAGAAGTACATTCCCTCCTCTACCGACATCTCAAGCACGTCGTAGATATTCTTACCCTTGTATCTGACCTCAAGTGTATCGCGATTATATCTCTTACCGCCGCAAACGTCACACTTTACGTATACGTCCGGAAGGAAGTTCATCTCTATACACTTAACGCCGTCACCCTCGCACGCCTCACATCGTCCGCCGCGTACATTAAACGAGAATCGTCCTGCATCATATCCCTTTGCCTTGGCATCCTTAGTCTTGGCAAATAGATTTCTTATATCCGTAAACAGGCCCGTGTAAGTAGCGGGGTTTGATCTCGGAGTTCTGCCGATCGGGCTTTGGTCAATAGCAATCACCTTATCAAGATGCTCCATTCCCGTTATACTTTCTACCTTACCAGGGTAAGTTATAGCACGGTTTAAATCACGCTGTAACGTTCTTAAAAGAACGGCATTGATGAGCGATGATTTTCCGCTACCCGATACGCCCGTTACTGCAACAAACTTACCGAGAGGAACACCAACATTAACCTTTTTAAGATTGTTTTCTTCTGCGCCTTCAATGTGAAGATGTGCTCCGTTTCCTTCCCTGCGGCTCTTAGGAACAGGTATAGTCTTTCTGCCCGAAAGATATGCACCGGTAATGGAATCCTTACACTCGGCTACCTCGTCGGGAGTTCCTACTGCAACGACCTCTCCGCCATGTATACCCGCTCCGGGGCCTATATCCACTATGAAATCAGCCTCGCGCATGGTTTCCTCGTCATGCTCAACTACGATAACCGAATTTCCAAGCTCACGAAGATGCTTGAGGGTTGCTATAAGCTTTCCGTTATCTCTTTGATGTAGACCTATGCTCGGCTCATCAAGGATATAGAGAACGCCCGTCAAGGCAGATCCGATCTGGGTTGCAAGACGTATTCTCTGCGCCTCACCGCCCGAAAGTGTACCTGCAGTTCTGGCGAGATTCAAATAATCAAGTCCTACGCTGACAAGGAAATTCAACCTTGCCTTTATTTCTTTTAGGACTTCTTTTGCTATTATGGTTTTAGATTCGTCAAAGGTCAATCCCTCAACGAATTTAAGCATTTTATCAACCGAAAGTCTTGTTATCTCATCAATATTAAGACCGCCAACTGTAACTCCGAGAACGATATCCGAGAGTCTTCTGCCCTTGCACTTAGGACAGGCAACCTCTTCGACAAACTCTTGGTAATAGTCACCGCCCATCATACGCATACGCTTTTCGATAATGCGAACGATACCGTCAAACGTAGTGGTCTGTTCTCTCCCCTCGCCACCAAAATAACGCATAACCGTATAGGTTCTTTCACCCGAGCCGTACATCAAAACATCCATTTGCCCGTCGGTAAAATCACACAGAGGTGTGTCGAGTGTAAATCCGTATACTTCGCCAACAGCCGCGATAACAGGTCCTGTCCAAGAATCCTCGGTCATTGTCTTGAAGCCGTTTACAGCAATACCGCCATCACGGAGTGAAAGCTCCTTATGAGGAATCAGCTTCTTAACAGATATTCTCTGCATATTTCCGATACCCGAGCATTCAGGGCAAGCACCTATAGGATTGTTGAATGAGAACATTCTCGGCTCAAGCTCGGGGAAGCTGATGCCGTGCTCCTCACAGGCATATTTTTGTGAGAACTCAAGCTCCTCACCGCTTCCTTCACGAGGCACGGTAACAATGGTAACTCTGCCGTCCGACACACGCAAAGCGCTCTCTACGGAATCCGAAAGTCGGGAACGTATATCCTCCTTGATCACAAGACGGTCAACTACAATATCAACCGTATGTCTGAGGTTTTTATCAAGCTCGATATTCTCGGTAAGATCATAGAGATTACCGTCAACGCGGACTCTTGCAAATCCGCTCTTTCTTGCATCCGAAAAGACCTTTTCGTGCATACCCTTTTGCGCTCTTACAACGGGCGAAAGCACCATAAAGCGAGTTCCCTCGGGAAGGGCAAGTATCTTTTCCACTATCTGATCAAGCGATTGCTGTTCAATTACCTTGCCGCATACGGGACAGTGAGGCGTTCCGACTCTCGCATAAAGAAGTCTTAGATAGTCGTATATTTCTGTAACCGTTCCAACAGTAGAACGCGGGTTTTTTGAAGTGGTTTTCTGATCTATGGATATTGACGGAGAAAGGCCTTCTATAAGATCCACCTCCGGCTTGTCCATCTGTCCGATGAACATTCTTGCATACGACGACAGACTCTCTACAAAGCGTCTGTGTCCCTCGGCATACAAGGTATCGAAGGCGAGCGATGACTTTCCGCTACCCGAAAGGCCTGTTAGTACAACGAGCTTGTCGCGCGGTATCGTCACGTCAATATTCTTCAAATTATTAACTTTTGCACCTTTAATGACAATATTTCTTGACATTTTTGCACCTATTTCTTTTTTTAAAGTTGAGAATTCTTATTTTCTCAGCTCTTTTATTCTATCTCTTATATAAGCCGCCTGCTCAAACTCGAGCCGCTTTGCAGCATCGCGCATTTCCGCGGTGAGCTTTTCAATCAACTTTTCCTTCTCAAGTCTCGAGAGCTTTTTGTCACTCTCGGGTTTCACCTTCTTGCCTATCTCTATAACGTCGGCAACCTTCTTTTTGATCGTTGCGGGTGTGATGCCGTTTTCCTCGTTATATCTCATCTGAATATCGCGGCGGCGGTTAGTTTCATCTATGGCACCGCGCATTGAACGGGTGATACTATCCGCGTACATAATTACGTGACCGTTGATGTTTCTTGCGGCACGGCCTACAGTCTGTATAAGCGAGGTCTCCGAACGAAGGAATCCCTCCTTACCCGCGACAAGTATAGCAACGAGGGAAACCTCGGGAATATCAAGTCCCTCTCTCAAAAGGTTGATACCTACGAGGACATCAAATAGTCCAAGACGTAAATCTCGGATTATCTGCATACGCTCAATAGTCTCAACTCTGTGATGAATATATTTTACTTTTACACCATTTGATGCGAGATACTCGGTAAGGTCCTCTGCCATTTTAGTGGTAAGAGTCGTAACGAGAGTTTTTTCGCCACGCTCTGTAGTAGCTCTTATCTCGCCGAGAAGATCGTCAACCTGTCCTTCTACAGGTCTTACCTCGACGAGAGGATCAATAAGTCCCGTAGGTCTGATAAGCTGCTCTACAACAGACGAGCTCTCATTCTTCTCGAAATCTCCGGGTGTCGCGCTAACAAACACAACCTGTCTTATTCTCTCTTCAAACTCATTGAAGAAGAGCGGTCTGTTATCATAAGCCGAAGGTAAACGGAAGCCGTATTCGACAAGATTATGCTTGCGCGCATAGTCGCCGCCCGACATACCGCGTACCTGAGGAAGCGTTACGTGTGACTCATCAACGAACATAATGAAATCATCGGGGAAATAGTCGAGAAGTGTATACGGAGTCGATCCCTCGGGTCTGCCAGAAAGCACGCGTGAATAGTTCTCTACTCCTGAGCAGAAGCCTACCTCACGGAGCATTTCTATATCGTATTTTGTTCTCTCCTCTATTCTCTGTGCCTCAATAAGCTTATTCTCCGAGCGGAAGAATTTAACTCGATCTCGCATTTCTTCCTCAATCTCTCTAAGTGCCGCCTCACGTCTGTCATCGGACACAGCATAGTGCGTTGCAGGGAAAATTGCTGTATAAGAAAGGCGCTCTATAACATCACCCGTAACAATATTTATCTTTGATACTCTGTCGATCTCGTCACCGAAGAATTCAACCCTAATGGCGTAATCTCGTGCGGATGCAGGATAAATTTCAACAACGTCACCGCGCACGCGGAATTTGTTACGGATGAAATTCATATCGTTACGCTCATAGCTTATGGATACAAGAGCGCGGACAAGATCGTCACGCGACATTTCCTGTCCCGGACGTAAGGAGACGAGCAATCCTTGATATTCAAGCGGATCACCGAGTGAGTAGATACAGGACACCGATGCAACGATAATAACATCACGTCTTTCAAAAAGAGCGGAAGTCGCACTATGACGGAGCATATCTATCTCATCGTTTACCATAGCATCCTTCTCTATATACATATCTTTGCCGGGAATATATGCCTCGGGCTGATAATAGTCGTAGTAGGAAACAAAATATTCAACGGCATTATCGGGGAAAAACTCGCGGAACTCGGTACAAAGCTGAGCAGCGAGTGTCTTGTTATGAGCAAGAACGAGAGTCGGACGGTTCAAATTGGCAATAACGTTTGCCATAGTAAAGGTCTTACCAGATCCTGTGACACCGACAAGAGTCTGTGCCCTCTCACCTGCAAGTATTCCTTCGGTAAGGGCGGCTATTGCAGCCGGCTGATCGCCCGTAGGCTTGTATTCACTTTTCAGTTTAAACGTTCCGTTTTGCATACGCCCTCCCTAATATTTTTGTTGCGATATATTATACCGCATATTCTCCTATTATATATTTTATCACAAAAGAATATTAAAGTAAATAGAAAAAGCAAGATTAGTTTTTGATTTCCAATCCTGCTTTATCCATATATAACTATTTTTTGTAATATGAACGGTATAGCCTGTTCAGATTACGTGCCGATGGGTAAATCGACTGAGGACTCAAAAAATGAGAATACTCAAAGGTTATGATCTTCTCTGCATACTCTTTATGCTGATCGAGCTTTTTTCGCAGAAGATCAAAGGGGATGGGATAATACATACGACGTACATCCCTTTCAAACGTCTCCGTGTTTACCCAGTGCACCATTCCAAACTCGTCGCAAAGCCTCTTTGTTGCGCGAAAGTAGTCACGCATTGACTCTATCGGAGCAGATCCGTCCTGAAATGCACAGATATCTATCTGCTGTGAGCATT
This sequence comes from Eubacteriales bacterium, assembly GCA_045634385.1. Classification (GTDB taxonomy): domain Bacteria; phylum Bacillota; class Clostridia; order Oscillospirales; family CAG-272; genus UBA1740. The sequence continues at coordinate 12,567 of JAZRAE010000068.1, forward strand.
TCGAGAATATATCATGCCACTCTTCTAAGTGCTGTGACACGGTAAAATCACCGCCGGTAACATAAGTATTGAAGTAGGGGCTAATGAGAACGGGCATAGTCGGATCTTTTTCCTTGCACAGATAAGAAAGTCCCTTCATAACCTCGGTTATGTTAAGTTCATTCTTGCTCGCCTCTTGAGGAATGTACCATCCGGCAAAGGACGGTATATCATTATATCTATCGTAAACCTCATTTATAAAATGGCGGTTATGCTCTACCTCACCTTGTGCGTCTCCGCCATTCCAGTCAAGAGTAGAGATATAGAGCCCCATGTATGCCTTCATTTTATGCTTTGCTGCTTCTTCTAAAATAAAACCTGCAAAATCATCGTTATCTTCGGTGTGAAAATACCTCGACGGATAAATCGTCTTACCGTAAAATCCACCGCGAATAAAAATCAAGGTATCGATACCTATTTTACGCATATGGTCTAGATCACGCTTCCATTGTCTCCTCGTCCAATTGGATGAAGGGATATCATAGGTTATCTCATCAATAAACGTGCCCGTGATAGGTCCTTTCATACTTATTCCAAACCTTTATTTTTTCTTATTGCTATCGGATGACACTTTCACTCTTGTAACGTGTCTGTTTAAGAATCTGTCCTCGCGATAAGTTAGCTCGAGCTTTGTATAATGCTCAAGCGGATAGATGGGAGAATCAAGTCCGCGCTTATATTTAACAGTTACACCGACACAAACGGCGGCTGCCGCGGCAACAGCGAGAATAACCGAAACTAAAATTACTTCACTCATATTGCCTCCTATGTAAAGAACGCATTGCCAAGCAAGAAGGAAAGAAGTCCGGCACCGATAAATGCACCGATAGCCGCCAAAATGAGCTTTGGAATGCTTACGGGAAGCTCGCCAAACACCTTTCCGGTCGAGCCGTTCATAGCGTAGACGTAGGTCTTATCCTTTTTCTTATCGCTTTTATGTTTTTTCTTATACGTCAGAATCCATATTGGCATTAAGCTATATTCCCAATGGCTACCGAGAATGGCAACGTCAAGATAGTTTACGGCAAGTGAGCCGTAATTAGTGGTGCGCTCCAAGATGGCCTTGGCGTATGAGTTCATCCTTTCCTTTACCTCGGACGAAAGGAGCTCACGCTCAATATCCCTTTTCTTAGCAACGTAGCCCTGAAGATAAGGCATAGAAAAATCTTGATAATCCTCAACCGGATACGGAAGTATTCCCTCAAGCATTTCCTTGTCCTCTGTAGATATTGCAGATGTGGTTATATCTTCAAAATGAATATTTCCGCGGCGCTCCACAGCGTAAGTCGTCGTCTCGGTGTAACGGTAGTCACCCGATCTCCATGTGCGCACGTTCTTGCCTATGCCGCGAAGTTCAGAGTCGGTATCTGCATCGGTCACCCAAAAAGGATAGTAAACACCGGATATTTTATCAATATTTTCCTCGGAGAAATAGTCCTTTGGTACAAACCACTTTTTCTTTGCAAAGCGTAAAAACGTAGCTTTGGCTTCCTCTTTGTCAAACTTGAAAGGAATAATTTTCGAAGGCTTAAACTCACCCGATACTTTATCTGCAAGCACTATCGGATTATGACAGTAATAGCAAAAATCCGCAGCCGTATTCTTTTCGGCAATAACCTCCGCGCCGCAGCTCGAACAACGATACTCGAGAATTTCTGAGCGAAAATCCTCAGTCTGCTTGGCTTTTTCCTCGGCTTTTTTAGCGCTTTCAGTATCGTTCAACTCTTCCTCAGTAAATTTTGACAAACAGAATTCACATTTAAAGAGTTGTTCTTCAGCATCGAATATGAGTCCCGCCTCGCAGTTTTTACACTTATATGTAATGATTGTTTCCATATTGGAAAGCCTTTCTAAAATTGATATGTGCAAAAATTATGCTTTCTTTGAACCGCACTCGGGACAGAATCTTGCATCTGCATCGTTGAGATTTCCACAGGAGCAAGTCCACTTTCCTTCAGGCTTCTTTGCACCGCAGTTGGAGCAGAATTTACCTGTAGCTACATTTCCGCAGGAGCAAGTCCAAGAGTCGGATTGAGGCTTTCTCGTGCCACACTCGGAACAGAAGTTACCGTCATTTCCCGCCTTACCGCAGGAACAAGTCCAACCCGAAGCCTTTGCCTCAGCCTCTGCTCTCTCGCGGTCATATCTCATCTGTTCTCTGTTGGTCTCGGATGCGCCTTGCATAAATCCGCCCGTTGCATTCATACCCATACCCATGCCGAAGATGGCGTTTGTACCGCCTGTAGAGCCTGCAGCCTCAAAGCCGCGGGCAATAGAGCCCTGAACATAACCTTCTCTAACGGTAGCGTCACCGAGCATTGCGCCCTTGTTACGCATGTTGATAAGCTCCTTTGACTCTTCATCATAGGATACGCTTGCAATACCTACCGCCTGAACCTCGAAGCCGCGCATATCGTTCCAACTCGCGTCAAGCTCGTTTGCCATATACTGCGAGAGCTCACGCGACTTGGATGCGACGTAGGAAATACGGATGCCGTCCGCGCTCATTTTGTTCATAGTAGCGGTGAGTGCTTCAAGGAACTCGTTGAGATACTGCTCGTTAATAGTAGAGATGTCTACTCTGTCGGAATTTTTAGGAATAACCTCGGTGTAAAACTTCAAAGGATTTGTGATCTTAATAGAATACGTACCGTGTGCGCGAAGGAACAGCTCCGCGTTGTAGAAGTTATCAAAGTAATTTACGGGAGTTCTTGTACCGAACTTAATGCCCTTTATCTCCTGGAGATTGATGAAGTATACCTTCTGGGCATACGAAGGAGTGCCCCCGAATTTAATGCGTGTAAAGGCATCCTTAAGAGATGCGCCAAACTGACCGCAGAAAAGCGAGGGTGCGGTGTTGTTATCAACCGTGTAATAACCCTCTTCAGCAGTAAAGTCAACAACCTTGCCGCCATCGACAAGCATCATAAACTGACCGGGATAAACGTGAATAACAGATCCGTTAGAAATAACGTCCTCATGGCCTCTCTTGTTGCTTCCGCGTCTTTCATCTTTGCGTACTTTAACGCCCTTAGTAAAGACTGTTGTATCACTCATTTCACCGGCTTCTATAACCTCGAGCCACTGATCGGCAAGATTGCCACCTACTGCGTTAAAAACTGCCTTAATAATTCCCATATTTTTATCTCCTTTCGAGGATAGTTTTTATTTTAGTATATAATAGAAAAATTGTAATGTCAAGAAAATTGAGGAAAATAATACGTCACAGATATTTTTCAGAGCTATTTGTAAGGCGTGATACCAAGCCTACGCCTTTTAGCTTTTCTGTGGAATTTGCGAGTGTTCTAAGTGCGTTGGCGGCGCTATGTACATTTAGGAGATTCCTTAGCGCTGCCGATAGATTGTTCAAGTTGTTGGATACGGTCTTGAACGAACCGTTTTTCTTGAGTTTTTCCAATGATCCTGCGAGAGCATCCAAACCCTTTGAAGCGTTCGTAGAATTACTCTCAATCTCTATCTGGATTGAATCAATGGTTACTTCTCCCACAATGAATCACCTCACTTTATCGGGAGGTAAAAAGAAAGAGCGTCCTACCTTTTGGTAAGACGCTCTTGGCGTTCTGGTATTTAACTAATGAAACTTATTTTTTCCAATATTTTTGATTATATCTTAACTCGTACATAAGCTTATCGCTACTATCGTTCGCCTTATTTAACAATGCGGAATTAAGAGTTTCTACTGCGACAATTCTTTCACCTTCGGTTTTTATAGTAGCATCGAGATCCCCGATTCTATTACTGATTTCACAATTTCCTGCATTTACAGTACTCTCCAAACTCGCAAATGAGTTGAGCATCGTATTCATAGCTTCGTTATGATTATATTGAATTTGCTGTCCTAAGTTGTAAAAACAGTCTTGCATCAGTGAACCGAGTCTATTAAAGGCAGCGTTAAGAGTATTTGAAATATGGTTGGTCGCTTCACTTATGGCGCGAGTAATCTGCTCAGTCTGCCTCTGTTTGTCAACAAGCTGAAGAGCTTCTTTTAGTGAATCGGCACGTCCTGTCTCAAGATAAAAAATAAGAAAATCTATATTTTGCCAATCAGATTCATTCAGTATACCTTTACTTGTTTCAAGCATTGCTTTCCTAACAGTTTGAGCAACCGCTGTGCTTTGGGGAAGAATTTCATTATTAAACTTTGATGTAATAGCTAACAAATTTTGTGCAATCAAGTTAGAAGACTCACCATTCTCTTTTTTAAGGTCTTCAATCTCAACATCAAGCCTTGCCAGTTCCGCAACCTCTTTATGAATAAGTCCCTTAGTATGCTCTATTCTATCATTGTAGGGTTTAGTATTTTTATACCTTTGAACGTTGGTAGCAATTATATTAGCGACAATTCCTCCAGCAACAGAACAAATCCAAAAGAATACACTAGTTTCAAGAAGATTGCCACGTTCAAAAACTGTAAAATACAACAGTATTGTAGTAGCAAAAAAACCTAAAATAAAACTTTTAAAGCCCGCTTTTTTCTTTTTTTCATCCTCCACTCGTGCTTCATTATGCTTCATATTACCTTCATAGATACTTATCTGATTTAGGCATCCTGTTCTTTGAGATTCCTTACTACGCAACTCGCAATCGTAGTCGTTTTGAGCTTTATTAATCTCATTTTCCGTTGCCTTGATCTTTTCCGTTTCCTCAGCAATAACAGATAATCCAGCGCGAAGTGAATAAAAATTCGCTATCAATTCGTCTTTTTCTGTAAACTTACTTGCCTCAATTGCCATAATGTGTTCACTTTCTCTGTATAAGCCCGTCGGCATTTTCACGCTGACATTATACCATAATTGGTAGAAAAAGTCAAGTATTGGAAGATTTCTTTCGCATACGTTCAACAAAAGCTGTGAACTCTGCTTTGAGCCTTTCTTCCTTAGCACGCTTCTCGCGTTCTTCCCTTTCAAGAAGCTCGGCGTGGGTAGTAGGATACGGCTCTTTGGTAAAAATTAGGATATATTATTTTACTTAAGTCGATATGCCTGACAAATTATAATGAAATCCGTGGGTCGGATGAAATCCACCTATGGTGGATGAAATCGCTCTCGCGATGAAATCCCGCTGTGCGGGAATAAAATAAGCGGTCTGCCGTCAAGCAGACCACTTATTTTATGCATTCCAGTTATGGTATACTGCGTTTACGTCGTCGTCCTCGTTGAACTTATCGAGCATCTTTTCCATATTCTCGATATCATCCTCATTATCAAGGTCAACGTAAGTTGAAGGAACCTTTGCAAGATCGGCGGTAGCAAGGGTGTATCCAAGAGCAATAACTGCATCGCGTACTTCTGCGAAATCATCAACAGATGTGTAGATGGTGTACTCACCCTCATCACACTTGATATCCTCTGCACCACACTCGAGTGCATCCTCCATCACCTTATCCTCATCAAGCTCGTCATCCTCGTCAACAATGGTGATAACACCCTTCTCTTCAAAGAGGAAGCCTACGCATCCGTTCTGACCGAGGTTTCCGCCGTACTTATTGAAAGCGGCGCGAACGTTACCTGCGGTACGGTTACGGTTATCGGTAGAGGTCTCAACGATGATAGCAACGCCCGAGGGACCGTAGCCCTCGTAGGTGATCTCCTCGTAGTTAATGTCGTTTGAGTCAGTGAACTTCTTGATAGTTCTCTGAATATTTTCGTTAGGCACGTTGTTTGCCTTTGCCTTAGCGATAAGGTCGCGAAGGCGGGAGTTGTTGGACGGATCGGGACCGCCCTCCTTGATTGCTACTGCCATTTCCTTACCAATCTTGGTAAAGATCTTGGCCTTAGCGGCATCAGCCTTCTCCTTCTTGTGCTTAATGTTGTTCCATTTTGAATGTCCTGACATATTTATATCTCCTATAATTTAAATCTTCTCGGGGCTCTGCATACAGATGAGATGCAGGGCGGTACGAAGCACCTGGTTTGCCGCCGCGGTAAGAGCGATACGGCTGGAGCGGAGCTTCTCATCCTCGCAGCCAACGATCTTGCACTCGTGATAGAAGCGGTTGAAGTTAGCGGCAAGGTCAAGGATGTATCTGGTAACGATGCTGGGCTCGTAATCGTTAAGAGCGGAGTTGATACGCTCGGGGAATACGGAGAGGCACTTTGCAAGCTCGAACTCAACGTCGGAAAGCTCTGCGTCGGTCATCTCACCCTTGGTGCCTACCTTCTCAAGCACGGAGCAGGTACGCGCGTAG
>JAZRAE010000069.1:0-13861 GCA_045634385.1 Eubacteriales bacterium
CTGCGGCAGGCCTCGCACTCGTTACAGGGGTTGCCACCTCTCGGATTAAGACAGTTAACTGCCTTGGCAAGGATCTTTGCGCAGGTAGTCTTACCCGTTCCACGCGAGCCGCAGAAGAGATAAGCGTGAGAGAGCTTGTTATTAGCTACCTCGTATTTAAGAATATCAGTTATCGCATCCTGGCCCGAAACGTCGTCAAAATCGACCGGACGCCATTTGCGGTATAAAGCTCTGTAATCCGACATACAACCTCCTATAAAAATAAAAAGCGCGAAGCGATACACCACAGGTCCGCATACGCGCTTTATTCGTTGCGTCGGAAAGAGCCATACACCCTAACTTCGAAAATCCCCCTACATACGGTAACCGCCACTTCTACTCCGAACAGGCTTCCTCGCGGCACACCCGATAAACCGCTTAATGCTGCTTGGTTCCCCACCTGACATGGTTCACAGCCTCGAGTTGCGCAAGACCCATTCTTCAACATAGAAAACGACGGTGCAGACTACACAGGACGAGCCCTTAGAAAAGGAATGAACCCCTGCTATAGCGGATTTCAGGTACAAGGTACCGCTACCACCCCGGCTGGTATGACTCCATCCGACGCACCGATAGATATTAATGTGACCTTTACAGTCTTTAAAATTATATCACATATATTTTAAAAAATCAATAGCTTTTAAAGATTTTTTAGCGACAAAATAAACCAAAAAATATAAATTGTATCAGATGACGTATCCGCCGCTGACATTCAACACCTCTCCGGTTATAAATGAAGCTCCCTCTCCTGCAAGGAAAAGTGCAGCCTCGGCTATATCTTTTGGATCGCCAATACGCATAAGAGGTGTATCGTTTATCAAGGCTTCCCTATCATCTGCGGAAAGAACAGAATTCATATCCGTATTTATCACACCGGGTGCTATAGCATTGACGGTTATCCCGGACGGGCCAAGTTCCTTTGCAAGTGCTTTTGTCATGCCTATAAGACCTGCCTTCGCAGCGGAATAATGAACCTCACAGGATGAGCCTGTCAGTCCCCACATAGATGATATATTGATTATTCTTCCCGATTTTCGCTTTAACATATCCGCAATTGTATATTTAGAATAAAGGAAAGCTCCGGTTAAATTAACACTAAGCATATTATTCCAATCATCAAGCGTGATATCCGTAAAAAGCGAGAAGGATGACACAGCCGCGTTATTTATCAGACAATTAATACCTCCGAATTCGGAAATAGTATTATCTATTGCCGAAATAACATCCGACTCACTGGCTGAATCCGCTTTGATTGCAAGTGCACCGGTCTCCTTTGCCAACAACTCCGCTTCGTTATTACTCGACTTGTACGTAAAAGCAACGTTATATCCGTTTTTTGAAAAAAGTCGCACTATCTCACTGCCAATGCCTCTTGAGCCACCTGTTACCAATACAGTTTTCATCAATATCTCCGTAAGAATAATTATTGTAAACATTATATACTTTTTTAACACCGATGTCAACTCGTTTATCGAAAGACTTGATTTTTTTATCTTCTTTTGTTATAATTACGCTTGGCATCAAGGAAAGGACGACAAAAATGGTACTCATTATAAACACAGCAAAAAAGAAAGCGCAAGCCATAAGTGATATTTTTTATTACATGGGCGTTCTGTCTTATGCAGCAACTCCCACCGAAGCTTTATCGGAAATCTCATCGCTTTACCGCTCGGTACTTGTGCTTAACCCGGAGGAGCTCCCCGACGCAAAAAACTTTACGGAAAAGCTACGAGCTTACAACTCTTCGATACCAATATTCGCAATAACCGATGCACCAGCTACCCTTTTCCCTTATAATTCATTTGACAGGTGTTTTCCTAATTCCATATATTCATCCTCACTTGTAGAAGAAATAGTATCTTATCAAAATAAAAATTCCCTTCCCCTTACAGCCTATTACAGGCTTGCAGGTATTGATGCATCATGCGACAAAACTCATGTTAGCGTATTTGATAAAAATATTGCTTTTACAAAAACGGAAACAATGCTCTTACGCTATCTTATGGCATCTTATCCCGCGCCACAAAGTGCAAGAGATATAGTAAAATACGCCTTTAAGTATTCAAGGAAACCGGAAATAACGAGTATAAGAACACATATATCCATAATGAACAAAAAATTCCGTGAGATAAGAGGCAAGAATCTTTTTGTTAACATTCAAAATCAAGGTTATACCGTTTTGACACCGCAAGTATTAAGTACACTAAAAGAAGCAAACTGAATAAATGCATATTCGTTGAATGGGCGGATATGCATTTTCTTTTTTTATTGGAATATAATTATTTACGGCAACAAAAAATATAACAAACACAAGATGAAATCAAATTTGCCTTCATTTTGTATTGACAAAAGGAGTTATAATGAGAGAACTGTCACGAATACTACTGCGGTTTATAAGTCTTATCCTCGGTATTGAGCAATTCGATAGCTTTCCTCCGCCACTCAGCAAGGAAGAAGAAGCAATAGCCTTTGAAAAGATGAAAGCAGGAGATAAGAAAGCACGTGAAGTAATAATTGAACGCAATCTAAGACTCGTATCGCACATTATCAGAAAATACTATTCTTCATATCAATATCCAGATGAACTCTTAAGCGTGGGTAGCTTTGGACTTATAAAAGCGGTCGATTCCTTCAAAAGCGAGTTTGGAACAAGGTTCGCAACCTATGGAGCAAAGTGCGTACAAAACGAAATACTGATGTATTTCAGAGGCTGTAAAAAAACACAGAACGAGGTATCGATAAACGATACAATCGATATGGATAAAGATGGTAACCCCTTAACCTATCTCGACGTTATCAGCGTGGAAGAAAATATAGCGGATGACGTGGACCTGAAGATACATACAACAAGGTTGCTTGAACTTGTTAAAACAAAGCTTGACGCAAGAGAAAAGGAAATAATAACACTGCGATACGGTCTTGAAGGCTACAAGCCTCTAACGCAGAGAGAGGTTGCCGCGCACCTCAAAATATCTCGCTCCTACGTATCGCGCATTGAGAAACGAGCGCTTGAAAAACTACGCGATTCCTTCGGAAATGCAAAACCGGAATTTGATAGTTGATGAATAAAACCCAAATGATGTGTAAAACTATATTCAGCCGTATAAACCAAAGCAGAATGCTCAAAATCAAGAGCTATAGCAAGTATGGTTTGCGGCACAAACAGTATCCGAAAAGGACGGTCCGATCATATGATGATCATAAACAAAATTGCCCTGGCGACTGCTATTATCGGCACATTGAACTGGGGTCTGGTCGGCTTGTTCTCCTTCGACCTCGTTGCCTGGTTATGCGGAGGCGCGGGCACTATAGTCGCAAGAATAATCTACGTAGCGATAGCTCTTGCGGGCATATGGTGCATTTCTCTGCTTTTCAGAGACGAGGAGGAGGCGCTCGAGCATAGCGTATAAATCAAGCTACGCCCCGACGGCTATCGCCAATTTTGGTGATAGCCGTTTTTCTATAATTACATAAAATAAAAGTGAGGAATTTTTCGGAGGGACGTTTTAAATTCACCACAAGAGGCAAGAATATAGATGAGATGTGACCTTTCCGTTATTTCGCATTATTATTGAAGTTGAAAGGAAAATAAAATGACTATAAGACGCGGTGATATATTCTATGCCGATCTAAGTCCGGTTATAGGGAGTGAGCAAGGCGGACTTCGTCCTGTACTGATTGTACAAAATGACGTGGGCAACAGATACAGTCCAACCGTTATAGCTGCAGCTATAACCTCAAAAATGGGTAAAACAAAACTCCCTACGCATATAGACGTATCTGCACCCGACGTAGGCCTTGCAAAGGACAGCGTAATATTGCTTGAACAGATAAGAACTCTCGACAAAAAAAGACTAAAGGAAAAAATGGGTCATCTTGACGATGCGACAATGCGTGTTGTAAATAATGCAATACAAGTGAGCTTTGGACTCACCGGAGGCGGAATAATAGGTTAATATATTTTGCTGCACAAACGCATATTTTCATTAGTTTTATCATATCCTCAAACAGCAGGATAACTGCTTTTAAAACTTATAAGGAACGGTAAAGCTTAATGAACAAATATATGCCCGAAGGATCGCTGATTTCCACTGTCAAAAATCGCGAATATATATCAAATATAGAGGGACTGCATGCCGCACACGAAAGGGGCGTTATTCTCGAAGCAGGAGTAATGCTATGCGATCATAACTTCAATCTACACGTTGATCTTGGAGCAAAAATACGTGCTATCATCCCGCGTGAAGAGGTACAATACGTCAAGGAAGGCGAACAAATAAAGGATATTGCCGTTTTGACGCGTGTCGGTAAATCAGTGTGCTTTAAGGTGCTCGGATTTGATAAGAGTGCAAACGGTTGTATAACTGTTATTCTATCGCGAAGAGCCGCTCAAATGGAATGTATGAACAATTACATATCCACACTCATCCCCGGAGACATAATCCCAACGAAAATAACCCACCTTGAGAACTTCGGCGCATTTGTAGATATCGGATGCGGTATCACCTCACTGCTCTCTATAGACTCAATTTCTGTTTCAAGGATTTCGCATCCTTCGATAAGACTTGCAGTAGGTGATATGATACACACGGTTGTAAAATCCATTGACTCAAAGGGGCGAATCTATGTTTCCGAACGTGAGCTGCTCGGCAGCTGGAACGAGAACGCATCGCTCTTCAATGAAGGACAGACGGTAAAAGGTGTTATTCGTAGTGTAGAAAGCTATGGTGTGTTTATCGAGTTGAGGCCAAATCTCGCAGGTCTTGCCGAATACAGAGATGATGTACGGCCGGGGCAAAGCGCGGCGGTGTATATAAAATCAATAATACCCGAGAAAATGAAGATAAAACTGATAATAATCGACTCTCACGATGAGGAAGAATATCCCGAGCAGCTTGAATACTTCATAGATACCGAAAACGTAACTCATATCGACTCCTGGCAATACTCTCCGCCAAACTGTAAAAAGATAATTGAGACAGTTTTTATATGATAAAATTTATTTATGCCCGAAACGATAAAAGTTTCGGGTTTTTTGTTGATTTATACGTTTTTGGGTGATATAATTAAATAAAAGAATTAAAGAAGGGGGACATATGGTACATATAGGAAACGATTGGGACTATCTGCTTGAAGAAGAATTCAAGAAGGATTACTACCTTTGCCTGCGCGAATTTTTGAAGACAGAATACTTCTCAAAAAGAATATATCCGCCGATGAACGATATTTTTAATGCGTTGAAATATACGTCATATGAAAATGCGAGAGTCGTTATACTCGGACAAGATCCGTACCACGGACCGGGACAGGCTCACGGTCTGTGCTTCTCGGTAAAGCGCGGTATACCATTCCCCCCATCGCTTAAAAATATATTTAAGGAGCTAAGCGACAGTTTGGGAATCGAAACACCCGAGTGCGGAGAACTTGTCGGATGGGCAAAGCAAGGTGTTCTGCTACTTAACACAACCCTTACGGTACGCGAAGGAACACCGCAGAGTCACAAGGGCAAAGGATGGGAAATTCTCACAGACAGAATAATCGAGCTGATGAACGAAAAGGACCGCCCGGTCGTGTTTATGCTTTGGGGCGGAAACGCGAGAGCTAAAAAAGCGCTGATAACAAACAAGCGACATCTTGTGCTCGAGTGCGCGCATCCAAGTCCGTTATCCGCGTACGCCGGTTTCTTTGGGTCAAATCACTTTGGAAAAGCTAACGAATATTTAATCTCGATGAATGAAAAGCCTATAGATTGGTCAAGAATTAACGAATAAGAAAAGGAGGAAAGGAAAATGAAATTACTCGAAGAAAGAATCCGTAAAGACGGAGAGGTGCTCCCCGGAAACGTTATCAAGGTTGACAGTTTTCTGAACCATCAGATAGACACCGAGCTTGTAGCAAAGTGCGGTGAGGAATGGTACGAGATATTCAAGGATGAGGGCGTGACAAAGATTCTCACCATTGACGGATCGGGTATCGGTATTGCCTGCCTCGTTGCAAGGCATTTTAACGTTCCTGTTCTCTTTGCTAAAAAGTCAGGCTCAAGTAACAATGTATCAGATGAATTCTATTCCACCAAGGTGGTTTCGTTCACACACGGACATGAATACACCGTTGTGGCAAAAAAGAAATTCATCTCCCCGGATGATAAAATTCTTATTATAGATGACTTCCTCGCAAACGGAACTGCAATGAAGGCTTTGGTCTCTCTTTGTAACGTTGCGGGTGCTAAGGTCGTCGGATGCGGTGCGGCTATTGAAAAGGTATATCAGGGCGGCGGAGAACAAATCCGCAGACTCGGATACAGAGTAGAATCTTTAGCAAAAATTTCGTCTACGAGTGACGACGGAAAAATTGAATTTTGCTAATCTTTTCTCGCTTGTGTTTTAAAAATCGGCAAAAAAGTTTAAACTGCTTAAAATTAAATGCCCACTTTGGACGGTGGTTTCGTTCAAGGTGGGTTTTTATTGAGGTAACATATGAATAGATTACTAATAGTTGACGGGCATAATCTTCTCTTTCAGATGTTCTTCGGAATGCCGTCGAGAATTATCGGAGCAAAAGGACAGGCAATACAAGGTGTGATAGGATTTGTTGGTGCAATAAACCGCATTGCAGATACGTATCAGCCAACGCATCTGCTCGTAATGTTTGATGGTGAAAAGCACAATCCGAGGAAGGATATGCTCGAGGAATATAAGGCTAACCGAATAGACTATTCCGAAGTACCCGAGGAAGAAAATCCATTCTCACAACTCCCTCTTGTCTATGAAGCACTCGACTATATGGGTATTAAGCATACCGAAACAACCGTCTGTGAGACCGATGACGTTATAGCTGCATACGCGGTTAAATACGGTGAAGAAGACGAGGTCATTATTTCCTCGTTTGACAGTGATTATTTCCAACTTATAAACGAAAAGGTAAAGGTTTTACGATATAGAGGTGCTTCTTCTATATTCTGTGACGAGGAATACATAAAAGGAAAGTACGGCATCCCTCCCTCTCTTTACCTTGACTACAAATGCCTCGTCGGAGATACCTCGGACAATATTTCGGGGATACGCGGTGTAGGTCCTAAAACCGCCGCAAAGCTCGTAAATGCCTTCGGTAATCTTGATTCGATTTTAGAAAGAAGCGCGGAAATTGGAAGTGAGAAAATAAGAAACGCAATTCAAGGCGGTATAGATGTATTGAAAAGAAATATGGCGCTTATCAGTTTGAATGGTGATGCCGAGCTTCCCTTCACTCTTGAAGAGATAGAGTTTATAAATCCGCATATCAGGACTATGGACGTAATAAGAGGAATTGGGCATTAAATTTATATACAAAAAACGGAAGGAATAAAGCAGTGCTTTAAAGGTACTACGATATTTCTTCCGTTTTAAATTTTATTCTGCTATTTCAATTCTGATATTTCCGGTGCTTGTGGTTATTTTGCACTTGCCGCCGGTTGTTGTTTCGGGAACTTCTATTCTGCCGTTGCTTGTTTTTGTAACAAAAACCTTTTCGGAAAGCAGTGTTCCCTTTACGCTACCCGTACTTGTTTTTATTTCGAGCTCAGATGCGTCGCACCTGTCAAACTCAACGTCACCTGTGCTTCTTTCTATAGTGATTTTTCCGGTTGCATTAAGATAAGCCATATCAATATCGCCCGTATCTGCAAGACTATTGAAATTAATACAGTTGACGTCAGATATTTCGCTGTCACCGGTAGTTGCATTTATATTAAGGTCAGCGCAACTAATGTCATAGACAGTAATGCTTCCTGTGCTTGTTTCGAGGGAAATATTAGCTTTGCACTCAGCTTTATTCACCTCTATCTCGCCTGTACTTCTCTGTATGCTTACATTCTCGCCGGCGGTTAGATTATTTGTGTAAAAATCACCCGTATCTCCAATGGAATTAAGACTGTTACAGAATATATCTGTAAGCTCTGTATCTCCCGTGCTGCACTCTATATTTATTTTACCCGATACATTGACACCTTTTAAGGTTGTCTTGCCCGTGGAAACTCTAACCTCAAGAGAGCCGCACGCACCCACACCAACAGTCACGTCACCTGTACCGCCCTCGATCTTTACCGAATCATCCGCGGATGCACAAAATCTTGTATCACCCGTACTAAGGTTAATATCAACACATCCGAACTTAAAGCCTTCGGGTACTGTGATATCTCCTGTAGATGCATCAATGATAAGCGAGTCGTATTCACTCTTTGGCAAATAGACGGTAAGGCTCGCACCACCATAAGAAAATATACGCTCATACCATTTTCTCTCATCAACAGAATTAATATTGAGAACTCCATCATCTGTAGATACGTCATATCTTATTTTCTCTCTATCAAGCACAACAACCTTACATTTTTCATCATTTGAGAGAATAAGGTTTACATCTGCGGTATCTACAAGAACATTTATTCCGTCAAAATCTTCGGTAATATCGGTAATCTTCTCTTTCGGCCTATCGCAAAATGAGGAACAAGCCGCCAAAGAAAAAATTATTCCTGCAAATATAACTAACACTCCTGCCAGCATAAAACATTTTTTCATATCATATCGCCTTTCAATGCTTGGTGCTTTTTTCAATTAGAATATATCCTTAATCGCAATGACGGTCTTTTTGGTTATCCTATAGCAGAATACCGTTACCGGCTTGCAAACGATCATAAAGAATTTGGATATATACTCGAAAATGAAGAAAGGAAGCTCAACAGCCCACAGAGTAATCACAACCGACCAAATTACCGCAAACACGGCAATAAGAATCGGAAGCCATAGGGGTGCGCCGATGATTACAAGGACAAGTTCCCATACCTTTAGCTTATGCGAGGATACCTTGCCTTCGGTGAACTTATCCTCTGCTCTGTCAGAAATAATCTGTTCGGCAATTTTATCAATGCTACCTACAGCGGATACCGCATCATCTTCGAAAAGGCCCTCTTCCATGCGGTCATCTATCATTTCGCTGTAAAAGTTAATGCGTTCTTCAACATCCTTCTTAGGTAATCTCGAAAGCCTTTTCCTAAGATTATGTAAAAATTCCTGCTTTGTCATCTTTTAGTATCCTCCTTGATCACAAACTGATAAATTGACATGACCTCGCGCCATTCTTCCTTGAAGTCCTCAATTCGACCGAGTCCTGCCCTGGTTATGTGATAATACTTACGAAGTCGGCCTCCGTGTTCCGAGGTTCTTACCGTCAGCATTCCCGCAAGTTCAAGGCGTTTGAGAATGGTATAGAGCGTGGATTCCGACATTTTGATATAAGGCTCCATATCCTTGATGATCTTATATCCGTATGAATCCTCGTTTTTAATAGATGCAAGCACGCATACGTCAAGTAATCCGCGCTTTAACTGAATATCCATATCATACCTCCCTTGACGTAATACATCATATCACGAAGTATTGTGTTTGTCAAGTAGTTTATTACAAAAAGCAAAAATCCGTCACCAAACGAAGTGACGAATTTTTATATATTTTAAGCGTTTTTTGTCTTTTCTGCTTTTAAACGGTTTATGCAAGAGCTTTTATAAGAAAATAGCCGATAACAATTACTCCGAGGGCTATTCTGTAAATACCAAAAACTCGGAAGCTATTCTTCTTCACAAAGCTCATAAGGAAGTCGATAACGAACACCGAAACAAGGAAGGATACAACAATGCCGATCAGCAAAAGAAGAAGCTCGAAAGGAGAAGCGGTAAATCCTGCAAGCACAAATTTCAACACTTTGAGAAGCGATGCGCCAAGCATAACGGGAATCGCCAAGAAGAAGGAAAACTCCGCAGATGCGGTACGGGATACGCCTGTGAGCATACCACCGAGTATAGTAGATCCGGAGCGCGAGGTACCGGGAATAAGCGAAAGTGTCTGATATGCACCGATAATCAACGCATCCTTATATGTGATGTCATATACACTTTCTATGCGGTATTCATTGCCCTTTTTATACTTCTCAACGAGAATAAAGGCAATACCGTAAACTATCAGCATAGCGGCAACTACTACATAATTATATAGATGCTCGTCGAGAAAGTCATCAAGAATCAAACCAAGGACTGCTGCCGGTAATACACCAACTATAACCTTAAGCCAAAGGCTTAAAATGTTTTTCTTTTCCTCGGATGTGGAATTCTTTGAAAAAGGAAACAGCTTTTTCCAAAACAGAACGGGAACGGCAAGAATTGCACCAAGCTGAATCACAACAAAGAACATTTCCTTGAAGCCATCTGAAACATTGAGTTTTAAAAACTCGTCAAAAAGAATCATATGCCCCGTTGAGCTTATGGGAAGCCACTCGGTTATACCCTCGACAATACCGAGCAACAATACCTTGAGTATTTCAAGAAATTCTTTCATTGTATCTCCTTAATTGAGGAATTGCAGATGAAAATATCTAAAGTAATACTTAAAACTGCAAGTTCTCTTTAAGATGCCCTAATAATATCTCCGGGCTTTACCGCAAAGGGCATCTTCATATAGAATTCCATATAAGGATGTCGGGTATCATCTATCTCGTTGTGATCGGCATCGTAAAGCTCAGCTACGATGAGCGGCTGCCCTACCTTGCCGGGAGTGAGAAGCTCGATGCTATCCCCCTTAACCATCTTATTTCTCTGTGTCATAAGCGCTTCGCCCGTCACATCATCGTATGAAACAACTACGGCAAGATATGCCTTATCCTTGATATATCCCGTTGTCTCTGCGGTATTAGCATCCGCATGTGAATCGGTGAAATAATATCCTGTATGATAATCTCTGTGGCTGACAGATTCAAGCTCTCGATACCATTTGGGATCGTATTCGTAGTTACCGCTAAGATAGGAATCTATAGCCATTTTATAGGTATTGGTAACAACGGATGTATAGTATGCAGACTTCATTCTGCCCTCTATCTTGAAGGAATCTATACCTGCCTCAATAAGCTCGGGAACATGATCGATGGTACAGGTATCACGGCTTGCCATAATGAAGGTCTCACCATTTACCTCTTCTACGGGCATAACACAATCGGGGCGTTTTTCCTCAGTTATCTCATAGTTGCGTATAGTGTAATTCCAGCGACAAGGTTGAGCGCACATACCACGGTTTGCATCCCTGCCGACTATATGGTTTGACAAAAGACATCTGCCGCTGTATGATATACACATAGAACCGTGAACAAAGCACTCGATCTCGAGATCCTCGGGAATATTTGCCTTGATCGCCTTTATCTCATCAAGAGTCAATTCTCTTGAAAGTACTACTCTTGATGCACCGAGAGTGTGCCACGCACGGCAATCTGCAGCAGAGACGGAACAGGCCTGAGTGGAGATGTGTATCTGTTTTTCGGGGAGCATTTCTTTAGCAAGCATGAGCACACCGATGTCAGCAATTATAAGTGCGTCAATATCTATATTCTTCAATTTTAAGAAGTAATCTTTGAGCAGATTATACTCGTTTTCTCTCGGCATCGTGTTTACCGTGAGATATATCTTTACGTTTCTTTCGTGTGCATACTCAGTTGCTAAGGCAAGTTCTTCGATGGTAAAGTTGTCTGCAGCGGCACGCATACCGAAGATCTCTCCGGCAAGATAAACTGCATCTGCACCGTAAAGGATTGCCGCTTTCATCTTTTCAAAATTGCCTGCAGGGGCAAGAAGCTCTGGTCTTTTCATATATAACAGTTCTTTCGTTTTTTCTTTATTTTAACATATATTAGTCTGCTTTTCAAGTGTCGAAAAGCAACAAATCTATTTCCCACGCCGGAAGACATTTCAGCCTGCGGAGCACCAACTTGTAGAATGGGTATTTCTCTTTCAGGTAGTTAGGTATCTCAAATATATCTTTGCTCCTGTGATAAAGCGAAACAAGCAAGGTCGGATGTACCCGTTCTATTGTTTCGTGCGAGCCAATAAGTGCCTCGAGCTCCGCCCCCTCAACGTCGTACTTAATGTAATCCGGTGAAACGCCTAACGAATCTATCGAAACAAGCTCAACATCGGTTTCCTTGTGCTCGTATGACATAGTCGAGGATATTGATGAGTTGCGGTTGCCCGAGGAGGAAAATTCTCCTGCTCCACTCTCATTCCATGCCGCAGCGTTCACTAAACATATTTTCGGTGACTCCAATGTTTCGCTGAATTTTATCAACTTTTTAAAATTCTTGGGATCCGGCTCTATTGCGATTATTTCCCGAAGCATTGGAAAATAGCTGATCGCTTCCCTTGCGGTGTCACCGTTATATGCACCAGCATCAATATATGTCTTGACAGAAGTAGCAGAAAGCTCGGAGTATAGCTCATCCTTGGTAGAATAGGTGTCCATTAGATATTTCATTTTACCCGTGAGCTTATAATTTATTATGCTTGCGTAGGCATTTTTTGATTCTTCATCCGCAAAAAGGCTATATCCCCTGCGGATTTCATCGTAATGGGCGTTATAAAACTCCCGGTCAAAGTATTCTTCACCCGCAACAGGCATATCCGGGACGTACATTTCGTACTCCGAGTCGATCTTATCAAGCATTTCAATTACTTCAGCCCGATTGGATGCAAAGGAAAGCACTATAACGAACTCGGGATAGGTCTCTTTTATCTCGCTAAAAGACTTGACTCTCATACCGTGGAAGGTGTGTCCGCGAACAAATCCGTCGGATGCAAAGAAATCAGATATCTCTATATTATATTTTTTGAAGCGTTCTATCAGCTTATCAGCGCCGTTTCCCATTCCGTATACTACGATAGGACGGCTCTCGCGAGAAAGTCTGTCCCACATATCCTCTAAAAATGGGTATTCGGGCAGACAATATTTGATATATCTCATATTTGTACCGATTTTCTATTGAATTTGAAATAGTTATATGATAAAATGGAATAAAAAATCCACTAAAAGGAGAAATTATATGAATTGCCTATTTTGTGCCATTATAAACGGAGATATTCCCTCAAGCAAGGTATATGAGGACGAAAAATGTTATGCATTTCTCGACATAGCTCCGCAAGCTCCCGTGCATTGTCTCGTTGTTCCAAAGAAACATATCGCCTCCGTGGACGAGATCAATGAGGATAATTCCGATGTTGTTGCTCACATTTTTACCGTTATTCCAAAGATTGCAAATCAGCTTGGACTTGACGGCGGATATCGAATCGTCAGCAATATCGGTGAAAATGGCTGTCAATCTGTAAAGCATCTGCACTTCCACATTCTCGGTGGTGAAAAGCTCAGCGACAAGATGGCTTAAAACTGCATTTAGAGAATGAATAGTGTGCGCGACACGGCGTTTTATTGAAGTGATTCATATATTTCGATAAAAGCAGTATTGCATAAAATTTTACTTTAAGGTATAAAGAAATAACCGCTATGCAAGGTTAAACTCGCATAGCGGTTATTTCATACGCGGGGGCAAAGAGAATTACTTCTTCTCCTTAACCTTAGCTGCCTTACCAACTCTGCCTCTGAGGTAATAGAGCTTAGCACGGCGAACCTTACCTACGCGGTATACTTCAACCTTCTCAACATTGGGAGAATGGATAGGGAAAGTCTTCTCTACGCCAACACCGTAAGAGATCTTTCTAACAGTGAAGGTCTCGGAGATTCCGCCACCGTGCTTAGCGATAACGGTACCGTCGAACATCTGAGTTCTGGTCTTCTCTCCCTCGGTGATACGAATGTAAACCTTTACACTGTCACCGATGTTAAACTGAGGAACCTCAGTCTTAAGCTGCTCATTTACAAAAGCCTGGATCTTTTCCATTTTATGGCCCTCCTTAATACTACGAACATTCGTGCAGAGCTTGCAGAGGACTGTTCTGAAAATATACCATTGTATGCAAATAGGC
>JAZRAE010000070.1:0-4836 GCA_045634385.1 Eubacteriales bacterium
TTTATCTTCGCGCCTTTGAAATTGCAGTTAAAGAGGGTAAGCCTTGGACGGTAATGTCAAGCTACAACCGAGTAAACGGCAAGTACGTTTGCAACACCTACGATCTTTGCACCCGAGTTCTTCGTGAGGAATGGGGATTTATCGGTCTTGTAATGAGCGATTGGAATGCCACCGAGCAATGCTCCTATACCGAGGCTATCAATGCAGGTAACGACCTAATTATGCCAGGAACCAGTGGCGTTGTAAAGACACTGGTTTGCGACCTTAAAAACGGCAAATTAAACAAAAAGGCTCTTGATAATTCGGCAGGCAGAGTGCTTGATCTGATTTTTAAGAGTGACACTTGCAAGGAGTTTTAATATGAACCCAATTTTACCCTTAAATGAATATATCCCCGACGGTGAGCCGCATGTATTTGGCGATAGGGTGTATCTCTACGGCTCACACGATAAGGCGAGATCTGATCGCTTCTGTGTTCAAGATTACACCGTTTGGTCTGCTCACGTGGATGACCTTTCAAAGTGGACAAATCACGGAGTTACGTACAAAAAAATACAGGATCCAAGGTCAAAGCCGGGGCGCGAGGTGGATTTTTATGCGCCTGACTGTGTACGCGGAAATGACGGTAGATACTATCTTTATTACTGTGCTATGGGTCCAAACACCAAGAATTTCGGGCCTATGTCGGTAGCAGTTTCAGACGAGCCCTGCGGTCCCTTTGAATATCTCGGCGATATAAGATATGCCGATGGAACACCTGTGCTTAAATATCTTACTAATGATCCTGCCGTTATCAATGACAACGGACGAATTTGGCTTTATTACGGTTGGGGACTTGCGAGGGATTTTAGCTCAAAATTGATGTCGCCTATATATAACATCGTTCAAAGCAGGCTTTTTGCCCGACCTGTCGCGGAGATTAAGGCAACCAAGCCGAGCATTCTTTCCTGTGCGGTGGTTGAACTTTCTGACGATATGCTGACGGTTAAATCCGAGCCAAAGGCAGTGCTTGACAGTAAGACAACCGCCCCAAAAAACAGCGAGCTTTACAATCACGCCTTTTATGAAGCACCGTCTATCAGGAAAATCGGTGACACATATTATCTTATATATTCTTCGGGCGAAAATAATGAGCTTGCTTATGCGACAAGTAAATACCCCGATAGAGATTTTGAATATCGCGGTGTCATTATTTCAAACAGCGATTTGGGATATGAGGGCAATAAAAAGCCCAAAGCTCCCGCAGGGACTATTCACGGTGGAATTGAGTGTATAAACGGCAAGTGGTACGTATTTTACCACAGATGCACCAACAATACCGATTTTTCAAGGCAGGCCTGCGCCGAGCCTATAGAGATATTGCCAGACGGCAGTATTCCTCAGGTTGAAATTACTACGCAGGGTGTGGGTAAACCGATAAAGGCGGTGGGTAAAATCAAAGCAGCAATATGCTGTAATATTATTCCCTCAAAGCCTATACGATTAGGTCTCGGAAAGCAGCAGAAAGAGTCCCACGTTGACGATGACGACAAAGACGTTTTCGTTGCCGATATTAGTAATAATACAATAATCGGATATAAATATCTTGATTTTCAAAACATAAAAAGAATAGCACTTACCTGTAGAGGAGAAGCCGCTTCTGTTCAGGTGTTTGCAGACGAGCAAAAATGTGGAGAAATTATCACGAATGGATGCGATACTTGGGAGAAGTTCGGCGGAGAAATCAAGATTCCCGAAGGCACTCACGCACTTTATCTGCATTTTTACGGAAAAGGCAAACGAGATTTTTTAGAAATAGAATTTAACGAGGAGTAATTATGGGATTTTCCAAGGATTTTATATGGGGAGCTGCCGCCGCTTCTGCACAAATAGAAGGTGGTTGGAACGAGGGTGGACGAACTCCAAGTATATGGGACATAGCACCAGAAAACAAAATAAAGAACAGCGAGAACTGTCATGTTGCCTGCGATCATTATCACAGGATGCGTGAGGACGTTGCCTTGATGCGTGAAATGGGACTTCGGGCATACCGCTTTTCTGTCAGCTGGTCGAGAATTATACCCGAAGAAGGCAGAGTTAATCCCGAAGGAATAAAATTTTACTCCGATCTTATTGACGAGCTGATTAAGAATGGTATTGAGCCGCTTTTGACTATTTATCATTGGGATATGCCAACTTGGGTTTACAAAAAAGGTGGTTGGATGTCAAAAAGCATCATTCCACTTTTCAAGGAATATACAAGAGTTTTGGTAGAGGCATATTCCGACAGAGTGAAATGGTGGATGCCTTTGAACGAGCCGGGGTGCTTTATTATGAACGCCTATATGCAGGGAGTTCACGCGCCCTTTAAGAGAAATTATCTTGCGCTTTCCAGGCTTACTCGCAACTGCATGCTCGCTAATGCCGAGGCGGTTGAAACGATAAGAAAATACGCAAAGCAGCCCGTTAAGGTCGGTATAGCATTTTCCTCAGGTGCATTCGTTCCCGAAAATGAAACGCAGGAAGAAATTGAAAGAGCGAGAGAACTTTCAATGGAAAAGGGCTGCGGACTTATGGGCAACCGTTGGTGGATGGATCCAATGCTTGCAGGTAAGGCCGTGAGAGCTTACGGCATATACTCCTCTCGCAAGAGCGATATGGCGAGGATATATCAACAGTATGATTTTATCGGTTTGAATATCTATACCTCATATAACTATGCCGATTGGGGCGGTGGTAAGAAGGCGGGTGATGATATTCCAAAGAATTCGCTTGGTTGGGTAATAGACGGCAGATGCATGTACTGGAATGTAAAATTTGTATACGAAAAGTATAAATTGCCTATTATGATTACCGAAAACGGTCTTTCTGCAAATGATAAGGTTGATGAAGACGGCATTGTGAGAGATAGGGACAGAGAGAGATTTATGAGCGAATATCTGTCCAATCTCAAGCGTGCCACAAGCGAGGGAATTCCCGTTCTTGGCTACCTTCACTGGTCGGTGATGGATAACTTTGAGTGGGCCGAAGGATATGAGCCGAGATTTGGTCTTATCCACGTGGATTATAAAACTCAAAAGAGGACTATAAAGAACTCCGCACTTTACTATAAGCACATAATTGAAACTAACGGTGAGGAGTTATAATGAATTACTACATAGGAATAGATCTCGGTACGTCTGCGATGAAGCTGTTGCTCTTGAATACAGACGGCGAGATTTTGAATACGGTTACGAAGGAATATCCGATTGAATTCCCGAAGAATGGGTGGAGTCAACAAAATCCCGAGGATTGGAAGGTGGCACTATTTGAAAGCATACCCGAGTTGCTCTTGGGCTTTGATGCTTCGCTTGTAAAAGGAATAGGCGCGGGCGGTCAGATGCACGGACTCGTGGTGCTTGACGAAAATGACGAGGTCATTCGCCCTGCGATTCTCTGGAACGACGGTAGAACCGAAAAAGAGGTTGAATATCTTAACGAGGTAATCGGCAAGGAAAGACTTTCCTCTCTTACGGCAAATATTGCCTTTGCAGGCTTTACCGCGCCTAAAATCCTTTGGCTTAAGGAAAACGAGCCCGAGAGTTTTGCAAGAATAAGCAAAATTATGCTTCCCAAGGACTATATCAACTATATTCTCACGGGAGTTCATTCCTGCGATTATTCGGATGCTTCGGGAATGCTTTTGCTTGATGTTCAAAATAAGCGTTGGTCGGCTGAAATGCTTGAAATTTGCTCGGTTAAGGAAGAGCAGATGCCCTCGCTTTACGAAAGCTATGAGGTTACGGGTAAAGTTTTGCCCGAAATCGCAAAGATGCTTGGACTTGCCGAAAATGTAATTGTCTGCGCGGGCGCGGGCGATAATGCCGCGGCGGCAGTCGGTACGGGTGTCGTGGGCGAGGGAGGCTGTAATATATCTCTCGGCACGTCGGGAACGGTATTTATCTCGTCCAAAAAATTCGGTGTTGACGAAACCAATTCTCTCCACGCTTTTGCTCACGCGGACGGCGGATATCACCTTATGGGCTGTATGCTTTCAGCCGCTTCTTGCAATAAGTGGCTTATGGAGGATATACTTAACACCACAGACTACGAGGGCGAGCAAGCGAAAATTACCGAGGATATGCTCGGTGAAAACAGAGTGTTCTTCCTGCCTTATCTTATGGGCGAGAGAAGTCCCATAAACGATACTAACGCAAGAGGCACGTTTATCGGTATGAGTATGGACACGAAGCGAGAGGATTTAGTTTTAGCCGTGCTTGAGGGCGTTGCGTTTGCTCTGCGCGATAGTATTGAGGTGGCAAGAAGCCTCGGTATAGAGATAAATACAAGTAAACTTTGTGGCGGCGGTGCAAAATCTCCCCTTTGGAGAAAAATCCTTGCAAACGTACTTAATATTGAGCTTGAGATACCAAAATCCGAGCAAGGCCCTTCTATGGGCGGCGCAATGCTCGCTATGGTTGCTTCGGGTGAGTATGAAAGCGTAAAAGAAGCGGCAAAACACTTAACCTCGGTTTCCAAGGTTATCAAACCCACCCCCGAGCTTGCCAAGAAATACGAAAAGAAATATCAAAAATTCAAAAAAATATACCCTGCGTGCAAGAGCTTGTTCGCAGAGCTGAAATAGGAGGCATTATGTATTTTCCTAATATTGAAAAGATAAGATATGAAGGACCCGGGTCCCAAAATCCCCTTGCCTTTAAGTTCTATGATGCCGATAGAGTGATCCTCGGCAAGACTATGAAGGAGCATTTGCCCTTCGCTATGGCTTGGTGGCACAACCTTTGTGCTGCAGGAACTGATATGTTCGGCAGAGATACCGCAGACAAGTCCTTTGGTACAGAAAAAGGTACTATGGCT
>JAZRAE010000071.1:0-8035 GCA_045634385.1 Eubacteriales bacterium
TTTTTGCAAAAAATCGAAAAAAACTTAAAAATTTTGAAAAAAAGTTGCTCATACCTGTACTAAAGTACGTAGTGGAAATTTTTTCTTTGTGATACACTATTAGCGTAAACTGCCATAGGTGTATTCGGGCGCGTGTGCGAATGCACGTAAAAAACGTCCACCTCACCCGTGGAATTTTGCAAATATATCGCAAAGGAGGTTTTATATGAATGCGAGATATCATTATCAGCATTCGGAATGATTTTGTAGCTGAGGCGATCATCTATAGTCTTAAAAAAGCGGGTGATTTTCAGCCCTTCAAGCTTCTGTTCTCTCGTGATGACGAGGTGATCAGAGAATGCGAAGCAATGCAGCCGGAAATATTGCTCTCCGAGGTTGCCTTTGGCAAAGCCACGGACTTGAAGACCCGTCTTGCCGAAGCGCGTGCAGTGAGAGCAAATACCCCAAACTGCAAGATCGTGTTCTTATGCGATGAGAACTCCGCTCCCGACCTCGCACGTGAGGTCATGCAAGCGAAGAAGGACGGTCTTATCGACAACTTCTTCTATTCGTCGGTCGGCTCAAGCTATCTCGTGGCGGCTCTGACGGCAATGTAAAACTCTTTAAAACAAAAATCCAAAAAAGGAGGAAAAACAATGAAAAGAAAACTTTTATGCTTGACTTTAGTTGCATTGATGGTTCTCTCCATCGTGCCGGTGATGGCATTCACGGTATTCGCAAGCGAGGGTGGATCAAGCACCCCCGTGATTGAAGGCACGACCGGTGCGGGCACTCCCGAAGATCCCGTGCTCGTTGACGAGTATTCGGAGCTCGTTGCGGCGGTAAATGCCGACGTTACCAATATTAAGGTGACGGATAATATTTACGCAACTATTCCGAGCAACCAGCTTCCCGACGATTATTTGCTCGTGTTCGACGGCGGCAAGGAGTATAATATCGACCTTGCGGGATTTAAAGTTTCGCAGAGAAATGAAAACAAGTACGTTACTGCGGAAGTACCTTTTATTACGGTAGAAAGCGGTTCTACTCTCAATATTGAAAACGGTACTGTAACTTACGAAAATGAAACGGCAAACAAGGAAAACGGAAATCCCTTCGTGTGCGTGGTGGGTACTTTAAATTCTACAAATGTTAATTACCAACTCAACTCTTGCGGTTCTGCGATTTCCGTTGTTGAACTTGGTAACGCTGTATTTAATGGCGGTGAAGTGGAAAGTTATGCAGGCTTCGCAATTCGTTGTAGCGGCAGTGCTTCACTTACCCTTTCGGATAACGTTTTTGTACGTACTTACACCGGAAGAGGAAGTATTCCTATCGGCGTAGAAGAGAGAAGCACAGGCGCTCTTTGCTTTGCCGGAGAAGGCACTTTGAATATTTATCAGGCGATGTTTGACGGCGGTGTTGCCGTTCGAGATAAGGTCCAAGAGTTTGACATCGCAAGCAAAAGCGTTGAAATAGATTATATCTCAATTGCAACAAACTTTGCGTCGTACTCCAGTATTTCGAATGCGCTTGCTAGCGGAGATACTTATTTCTGGGTTTACAATTCCGAATTAGGGGTACATTATCTCGGAACTGTTTCGGAAGGAACTGTTCAAATGTGTCATTCTAATATACGAGTAACCGATTATAACCGTGAATTTAACGTAAATGTTGTCGGCGGAGATGCGTATAAGATCGTAGAAGGTAGCCCTGATAGAACTCAACCTATAACCACCGCAAAATACGGTGAGAAGATTTACGTTGAGTGCGGAACGCTTGAAGTCCCGTATGAGTTTAATCGCTGGGATAGCGATGAAGCTCTGACCGAAGAACAAAAGTACAGAACCTACTTTGAATTTACAATGCCGTACAATGACGTTTCCTTTGAGGTTGTTACCATTAACGGTGACGATAGAATTGAGAACGCAAGCGTTACAATTGGAAACATCGAGATCGGCACGAATAATTATCCCGAAGTTATTTCAGATGAGCCTGATGATTACGAAGTAGTAAGATATACATGGATGATTTCAAACGACCTTGGCGCAAGCTGGGAAAGAGTGGATGAAACCGATCTTATTATGCCCGATGGTTATTACAGAGTAGACATACTCTTAAATCCCGTTGGTTCAAAATTCTTCTCTACTGATTATAACTTAACCGTAAGTAGTTCAAATGACCGTTATAGGTATGAGCCCTCGGATTTTGAATATTCAACGAATAATTATTGTAAGATAAGCTTTGTGTACGATTCCATTTATATGGTCAACAGTGAAACTGCCGGCTTTACGAGTGATAGCGTTTTTGCTCTTTTCGGTACGGCAACTATAAACGTAGCCGAAGAGTTAGGTGACGATTATGAAGAAAGTTACGACGTAACATTTAAGTGGTATAGAGATGCCGTTTTAATGGAAGACATTACGGGTGATACTTACACGTTCAAAGGCACCGACGGCGATGCAAAATTTGCCGCAATTATGACGGCAAAAGAGAAAGCATCCGGCACGGAAACTACTTATTATACCCCCGTTATTACCTGTGGCAAAGAAATTGGCGTTGTACGAGTAACGCTTGAAGACCTTATTGCGGGTATGGACAGTAGAAATCTTATTGATTACGATGAAAACCAAACGTTCATAACGATTGAAGGTGGTTACGCGCGTGGTTACGATTTGATGTATTACTACGATACAAGCCGTTTGCAGTACACAAAAGATTATGTAGAAGCCAATACCAAATACGCATTTTTAATCCTTATCTATCCGACAAGCGGTTTCCGTTTTGATGATAATGTCAAGGTCGTTCTTAGCGAAAACATAACGTTTGACGAATTTGAGTGGAAAACAAGAGATTATATCCGTCTTTACGTGGATGTAAATGCTATCGATGACTACGATTTCCAAGCGTTCTATACTACAGATAGTACAGAAAATGTAGGTCAAGGTGATTACTTGAAGCTTGATGTCGAAAAAATGAAAACGGAGAGCGCTGATTTTGCCGCTGCTTACAGTGCAGGCAAAGTAACGTATCAGTGGTATGCTAACGATAAAGTAATTGAAGGGGCAACTTCCGATAAATACCAAATTGGTAAAGACGATGTAGGCAAAAAGATCTCTGTCGCAATTAATGCAGACGGAAAATATTCCGCTTCGTCTAAAATTGAAGCAACCAACCTTATGAGTCTTGACATTACCGTTACGGATCTTTATGTCGGCTCAACTCTTACTACCGAAAACGTTACCGAGAAAAACGGCAAGGTTGAAATTGTATCTATAGCCGTAAATACCGGCAATGGAAATACACTTCAAAATCAATCTACCCTCATGCAGATTACCGTAAGACCTGCAAACGGTTATTCCTTCCCCGTGATGACAAACGAGCTATTTACTACGATAAAGTCTGCAATTAAGATAAACGGAAATGCAATAATGAGCATTGGCGGTGCATCATTGGGAGCAGCTCCTACGGAGATTCAAATTTTCTATCAATTCACTCCCGAAACGCACGTGCATAATGCTGTAAAGCAGGACGGAAAGGCGGCAGGCTGTACCGAAAACGGTTGGAACGAATACTATAAGTGCGACGAATGTCTTAAGTATTTCTCCGATTCAGCTTGTACTGTTGAAATTACCGACCTTGCGGCTTGGAAGGATGGTGCCGGCAAGATTCCTGCGGCTCATACAAGCATAGAATTTACTTATACTACGAATAACGATGGTACGCATACCAAAAAGCACGCTTGTTGTGGTACGGTAGTTGGTAACGAGAACTGTTCGGGTGGCAATGCAACTTGTACTACAAAGAAAACTTGTCAATACTGCAATACTGCATACGGTGACTTTGGCGAACACGACTTTACAGGCGTAACTTTGACCGAAGAAATCCCTGCTACTTGCGTAGCAACGGGTACGAAGGCATATAAGGATTGTACTGTTTGCCATAAGCACTTTGAGGCTGACGGTGTAACCGAAATTGCAGATCTCAAGCTTCCCATTGATTCGACAAATCACGATATGGCAACCGAGTGGACCGGTGTTGCAGACGGACACTACTACGCTTGTAAGAGAGTCGGCTGTGAGTATCACGACACGCTTGTTCCTCACACTCCCGACAGAGCTGAGGCAACCGAAACCGAGCCCGTAAAGTGTACCGCTTGTCAGTACAAAATCACTCCCGCACTCGGACACACCACTTGCTCCAGCGGTATTAAGCAGAACGGTCAGGCGGTAACCTGCACCACCGATGGTTGGAACGATTACTACAAGTGCTCGGGTTGCGAAAAGCTCTACGAAGATGCAGCTTGTACTATCCTCATTTCCGATTTTGCGGCTTGGAAAGTAGGTAACGGTAAGATTACTTCGGAAGGACATAAGTACGGTGCTTGGGTATCTAACGGTGACGGAACTCATACGAGAACTTGCTCGGTAGATAATAGCCATAAGGAAAACGGAAATTGTAGCGGTGGTACGGCAACTTGCACTACAAAGAAAACTTGTCAATACTGCAATACTGCATACGGCGACTTTGCGGTACACTCTCACGGCTCTGCTTGGGAAAAGGACGAAAGCGGACATTGGAACGAATGTGTTTGTGGGGATAAGGCAAACTTTGCAGGACATACCCCCGATAGAGCAAACGCAACGGAAACTGACCCCATTAAGTGTACCGTTTGCGAATACATAATTACTCCTGCACTCGGACACACCACTTGCTCCGGCGGTATCAAGCAGAACGGTCAGGCAGCAACCTGCACGGTAAATGGTTGGAACGATTACTACAAGTGCTCCGGCTGTAACAAAATTTACACCGATGCGGCTTGCACAAACGAGATTACCGATCTTGACGCGTGGAAAGCAGGTGCAGGCAAGATTGCGGCAGCTCATACTCCTAACGCAGACGACGGCGATTGCACAACTGAAATTACTTGCTCAGTATGTGGTGAAACAACAACAGCGGCAAGCACTCACACCGACACGAATACCGATGGTAAGTGCGACACTTGCGGTAAGAATATGCCTACCACTCCCGGCGGTGATGAACCCGGAACAGGAACCGAACCCGGTGACAACCCCGGCGAAGGCAATACCGACGATAACGACGGACTCGGCACAGGCGCAATAATCGGAATCGTAGCAGGCTCCGTAGTTGTTGGCGGCACGGGAATCTTCGCACTTATCTGGTTCGTTATTAAGAAGAAGAGTTTTGCTGAGCTTCTTGCAGTCTTCAAGAAGGGCTGATTACAGCAAAACTAAAAACCCAAAACCTATATAAGCAGGTTCAAACAAAACAAGCGGTGGGCTTCGGCTCACCGCTTTCTCTATCAAAACGCAATAATTGCCTCGCTGTAGTCAAAGAACACGCTCGCAGAGAAATGCCAGGGAGAGAACATATTTTCTTCCCCAATAGCCGAATACTTTTGAGAGGTCTGTCTGCAAACGCGTGACAGACCTCTTTTCTGCAAATTCTTTGCAAAAAACCGTTAAAAAACAGCCTATTTTTACTAATCGCATTTTTGGAGTGCGCTTTGAATATCGCAAAAACATAGATAA
Organism: Eubacteriales bacterium; assembly: GCA_045634385.1. Classification (GTDB taxonomy): domain Bacteria; phylum Bacillota; class Clostridia; order Oscillospirales; family CAG-272; genus UBA1740. The sequence goes on from JAZRAE010000071.1 coordinate 5,532, forward strand.
ATCAAGGCTTTTTGTGCTATACAGTGCTATATTGCAAAGTTGTTTATATAGTAGGGCAAGTCAAAAAGGCGTTTTTTCACGGTGAAATTCGCTTCATATCTTGAAAATCAGCGCAGAATATGGTAAAATAAATTACCTAAGAAAGAAAAACAAAACCCGGAAAGGAGGGATGTATTATGAAAAAGAAAAAGGAAGAGATGCTAGATTTTTTACAGATTATGTCCCTCGACGGAAGCAGACTCTTTGGAAATAAAAAGCTTACCGCTTTTAAGGACGGAAAGCTTGACCGAAGGCTCTTTTCGGGTGTTCTGGATAATAGCCTAGATTCCATAAAGCTCGAAGAGGTATTCAAGAAGAACAAGGATGAGATGCCGTTCCCATTCATTGAAGAGGGCGACTGCACGAGGGCAATCGTAAGCCTCGCATTCAAGTATACCGCAGACGGTATGAACCTTGCGGATATACGCGAGAAGCTATATAAGGAAGGCTTCGACGTTGACGGTGTTCATTACGTTCGCTATAAGCGTAGCGCAGGCGCGAGCCGAAACGGAAGATGCCTCTTTATTGCAGAGCAGCTGTATGAGGATATGATGGCGTGGAGCTCCTGCGGTCTCAGCGATGAAAACGTATCCGACCAAGCCTCGTGGCAAGCGTATATATCACTTACTCTCAGTAGCGTTGAAGGCAAGCTTACGTTGCCGAAGAAAGCAATTCTTATAATTCCCGACAAGGTCAGCAAATTCAAAACCAAAGCCGTATGCGTAAGGAAGGACGATGCCGAAGGACTTTCGGCAAATCTCGAAGAAACCGAAATTGAGAACGTAATCTGGGATGGCGAAGCTCTTCTTGACGTGAGCGAGTTCGAGAGGTTCGGATATAAAGACAAAGGCATGATGCTCCTACGCAACCGCTTTTTTAAGACCTGCGCGTTCAATACGAATCTGCAGAAGTGGTTTTCTGATAAAGGCATAACAGAGATAAGGCAGCTCGCTGGGTATACCACGGCACGAAAGGTTTCGGACATAAAGCTCGTTATAACCGAGAGCAGTCTTAAATATCTTAAGTTTATGCCGAAGGGAATGAAGCTCGGCAAAGCATTCAAGGCTTGGCTTGATACCGTGTACGAAAACAAGAGTACCTCAACATTCGGTATTGTAAAAACGGACAAGCCTCCGTCGAATATGGGCGGTCTTATGGCCTACACGAACTACCAGCTTCTTAATACCGTTCCTATCGACCGAGTTAATATGCTGAGGATTTTGTACCGACATTTCTTCGAGCTTAAGCGTATAAGATATGACGGAATGTTTTTAAGGTATCAGATAAACTTCCTCTCGGATACAAGCCTTAAGGATCTTGAAACTGTAAACGCAGAAAACTACCGTCGTAAAGTAGTTACGGATATGATGCGTAAGACACCGCATTTTGAGGATACCGAATTTTACTCAAATCTCAGAAGCGACGTTATAAAGCACTTCAAAAATCGAATGAAGGACGGAAGAATTCTCATGAGGGGCAATTACCAGACAATCCTCGGTAACCCTTATGAATTCTTAAATGCGGTTATAGATAAGCACTACGAGCCGAAAGAGCCGATGTTACTCGGAGACGGACAGATATACACCAAGAGATTTGAAGATGATGAGAAGTTGCTTGGATCTAGAAACCCTCATATCACTATGGGCAATCTTCTGATCTCCAGAAACAAGTACTGTCCCGAGATAGATAAGTATTTTAATCTGACTCAAGACATCGTATGTGTGAATGCAATCAACAGTAACATACAGCAAAGGCTCAACGGATGCGACTACGATTCGGATTCGATGCTTATTACCGACAATCAGCTTCTCGGAAATATGACAACGACCTTCTACGAGATGTTCGGAGTTCCTGTATGTTGTGTGTCTCCCGTGGGCAAAGCGGAATACACCTCCTCTCCCGTTGACCTCGCAAGGCTGGATAGAGTCATAGCCGAAAACGAGATTGGAAATATCGTCAACCTCTCTCAGTTCCTAAATTGCCTGTTCTGGCACAGAATGATGAACAAGGAAGTTCCGCCTCGTGAGCTGATGGAACTTTACTATGAGATATGTAAGCTCGCGGTGCTATCGGGAATGGAGATAGATAAAGCGAAGAGACTTTACGACGTGGATAAGCGTACTGTAATCCGTAAGCTCTCAAAGCTCCGTGATAGTTTCAAGGACGAGAACGGTGGTAATCTTCCGAACTTCTATTATTGGATGACAGGGCACAAGGAAAAAATCCGTAAGGATAATACTGCTAACTTAGATACTCCGATGGCATATATTTACGATGCCGTGGAGAACTTCTCAATGCAGAGCTTAAAGCGCAAGAGAGTTCCGTTAAGAGACCTCTTCGAGCTTGACGTTAGCGATGCTGATACCAACGACAGCAAGCGTAAGCGCAAAATCATAGAGACCGTTCATGAATCGTATAAAGCGATGCGTCAATACAAAATTGACGAAGACGATAACGACGAGGAT
>JAZRAE010000072.1:0-11856 GCA_045634385.1 Eubacteriales bacterium
GTGCCGGTGTACTTGCCGGTGATAACCTTTTCACCAACCTTAAGTGTCATTACAACGTCCTTGCCGTCAACGAGTCCGCCGGGGCCGACTGCAACGATCTCGGACATCTGAGGCTTTTCCTGCGCGGAGCCGGGGAGAAGTATTCCCGCCTTGGTGGTTTCCTGCGCCTCAACCTTTTTTAATACAACCTTATCAAGTAAGGGTCTGAGATTCATAATTTTTCCTCCGTTTTTTGTTTTAGCACTCTAAATGTGCGAGTGCTAACTTTAGCTATGTTATATTCTACTCTATAGTAATATAAAAATCAATAGCTTTTATAAATCTTCACAATTTGTTAACATTTAAAATATTTATAAAGTGTTTAATACTACGATATCGCGGCGCAATGCTCATTACGATGTTTTTGCTCATCTAAACAACTAAATTTTACCGCTATCTGCAATGGATATATTGATCTTATACGACCAATGTTAACTACTTCAGCTTTTTTTCAAGCAAAGTCATTATTTTCTTCTCCTCGCGGGAGATCTTTACCTGCGACAAACCAAGCACACGAGCGGTTTCGGACTGCGAATAATCCTTAAAATAACGAAGATAAACTATCTTCTGCTGCCACGGCTCAAGCGTTTCTATCGCCATACGCAACGCGAGCTTATCAAATGTAGCGGTTTCCTCTCCCTCATCAGCTATCAGACTGCCGAGAGTGGTAGAGTCACCGTCATCAAATACACTCTCCTCGAGTGAGCGCGGTTTTGCATCAGCAAACATAGCCGAGGCAGCATCCTGCGGTGTGATACCAAGTGCCTCCGCGAGTGAATAAATATCCGTACTAAGTCCAAGGCACTGCCTTCTCTCACGCTCCTTGTTAAGAAGAACGGATATGCGTTTTTCCTCTCTTGACACCTTAATTATTCCGTCATCTCTGAGAAAGCGGCGTATCTCACCGAATATCAGCGGTACTGCGTAAGTTGAGAAGGCGCATCCGCGCAAAGGATCAAAGGTCTTAAATGCCTTGACAAGTCCGATCGTGCCGCACTCGATAAGGTCACCCATATCGTCGCATCGCTCCCTGAACCTTGCCGCAATGCTGTAAACAAGAGGCAGGTTAATCTCGACAAGCCTATCTCCCGCATCCTCATCCCCTGCTCTATACCGTGTTATAAGCTCGGGATTGCTATCATATACAGCCTGTTTTTCGTGTAATTCGTTCATTTTCCCCCGACAGATACGGGCGCGAGTATTTTCCTCATTAAAACGCTTGTTCCCTTACCGACTCTCGACTTTACCGTCAAGGAATCGGTGAAGCTGTCCATAACGAGGAAACCCATACCACATCTCTCGCTCGGCTCTCCGGTAGTAAACATCGGCATACGCGCTCGCTCGACATCCTCGATGCCGCAGCCGTTGTCCGATACCTCTACCGTCACCTCTCGTGACTCATACAGCCTTACGGATATGTAGACGTAGCAGTTCTCATCCGTGCGATCCTTATATGCGTGTACGATACAGTTTGTCACCGCCTCGGATAAAGCACATCTGAGATCGCACAGTTCCTCTACCGTGGGATTTGCCTCCGCCACGAAGGCGGAAATACATGATCTTGCAACCGACTCGTTTATGCTCTTGGCGGGCAGGCGCAATTTCATTTCATTAAGTATCTTCTTCATTTTTCTTCCCTCCTGCCGATCTACTACGGTGAAACGGTCAGATTTCTTATTCTCTCAATGCCCGAGAGTCTGACGAGCTTATATAACGTGGGACTGAGGCTGTCAAGATGAACCTTTGCTCCGACGGCGGATGCGCTCTCCACCCTGCCGAGTATAAGAGCAATACCCGAGCTATCCATAAATCTGACCTCTCTAAAGTCAAGACACAACACCTTCGGTCTCTCAACAAAGATCGCGTGGTCTATCCTTGAGCGAAGTCTTCCCGCCGTGTGATGATCTATCTCACAGCTTATCCTCGCAATAAGAGCGGTGCCCTTACGCGAGAAGGTAACAATTTCCTTATCCATTTTCGTCTCCTTGGTTTTGTTGTCAGCTCGCTTTCTTGGTGTAAAAGACATGCTGAGCAATCTCTTTTTTAGTCTTTAGCAGTATTATATCAAACAGAACTTGAAAATTTTGTCGTTCTTTAGGGAAGAAAAATATTTTTTTAGTCGATTAAATGCAGTTTTCGTGCTATATTGATTTTCACCTCTTTTTTATTTTTTTTGTATAAGTTTTCGCATACGTTATCTACCAGGCTGTTGGCATATCCTATGCAATTACCTATCTCGTTTATGTAAATTTCATAATAACTGCCGACGATCTCACGTGCCGCATTTTCAATACGATCGTTTATATACTCATACTCCATACGTGTTCGTTTATTACACGTCCCCTGCCTTATCGACTCTTTTCTCGCAGAATAGTCGTGGCAAAAGGCAATAACAAGTCGGTCGAGAGTATCGCGGTAATCCATTGTGTTCAAATACCCAATGCCCATTTTGTGTCCTCCAATTCCTCTGTGAGAATGTCGAGGCTATCCTGCAAGGACTTCAAATGCTCGAGCGTCTCGGCGGCATCTTCTACTATTGCAGCAAGTGTGGGTATCCATTTTTCCGGCTCACCAACATAACACTCGTCCATCATAGATGTGAGAATGTTTCTAACGTTTAGCATCGAATCAACTGACTCAATTTTCGTCTTTATTTCAAAGATGTCTTTTCTTATTTCCTCGGGAGAGCGGTACAGTCGTGCCGGCTCACCCTCATACGTGCTGTAGTTTCTAAAAAACACAGTCACAACTCCTTTCATATTTTTTAGACATCCTTTCCGCAAAGGGGCTGATAGCGGAAAATCAAACCTTTCCGATTTGTAACGGCAATGACTCAAGGAAGCACACGGTAGTACGGGCGATAGACACCAAAGAATACATTAAAGTGGAAATATGTGCTAAAAAGTCACTCTCCACGCAAGAGAAAAGAACGTGAAGTAACCTGTTACGTGACTATTCTATCACGACAAAAGTCACTTGTCAAGTGATTTTTCAAACTTTTTCGAAAAAGGTATTGCATTTTAGGTGACTTTGTGTTACAATTATTTTGTCGAAAAATATCGAGTAGAAAAGGCTTTGCTCATTATATGAACTATAAAGTCGAAAAAGATAATAATCTTTATGCAATGCTATGAATACTTTTCGATAAATATGTCATTTATATATCTTTTTGCACATAATTATTTGCAAAAACAATATTTATCCCAAGGGGAGTGAAATATATGAAATCGGTAAAATTAAAGGAACTAAGGAAGCAAGCAGGTCTTACGCTCGATGAGTTGGCGGAGAGGGTCGGCACGAGCAAGCAGACGATACACAGATATGAAAACGGAATAATCACTAACGTACCACCCGAAAAGGTTGAGAGCCTCGCAATTGCGCTCGGTACGACTCCACAGGAGTTGATGGGGTGGGATGACGAACCTGCGATCAGCTGCAAGAACATAATGCCCGTCTCCGTCAAGCAGCTTCCTGTACTTGGTGACATAGCCTGCGGTATGCCGATATACGCCGAGGAACGTCATGAAAGCTTTGTTAACGTGGCGGATAAGCTCGACGCAGACTTCTGTCTCAAGGCGCACGGAGACTCTATGACAGGTGCGCGTATCTACGACGGTGACATTGTATTTATACGCTCGCAGAGTGCAGTTGAGAACGGAGAGATCGCAGCGGTTATCATCAATGATGAAGCGACTCTTAAGAGGGTGTACTACTATCCCACCGAGGGTAAGCTTGTCCTCTCACCCGAAAATCCGCGTTATGCACCGCTCGTATATGTCGGACGAGAGCTTGAATCCGTAAAAATAATCGGTAAAGCGGTTGCTTTTCAGAGTGCAATCGTGTAATTTTCAGTTTTTTCAGGTTATATTTATATAAAAGTAAAAAAAGACAGTTTTTTTTGCGATAACGTATTGATTTTTTTGTATTATAATGCTATAATATACAAAGAAAAATATTTTTGGAGGTATAATATGCCGATTGTTCAGCAAATGAGTGGCTGGATTGACTTTCTAAGCGCTCCTTTAGGTGTATTTGTTTTCCCCGTTATTATACTTGCCGCTGCAGCTTTGCTCGTGTTTGCGAGATATAGCTACAGATGCTTCAGAGTAGTTCTTCCGATATCCGCAGTTGTTCTCGGATCTGTCATCGGTATGAACATAACCGGTTATCTTGTAACCATGTTCTCAATAAACGCTAATCTTCCCATTGATCTTAAGTACATTGTGGGCATAGTCCTTGCGGCAATCCTTTGCTTGCTGTGTTGTAAGTGCCATCGCTGTGCAGTTCTTCTTGCAGGCGCAGGCCTCGGATACTTTGTTGTTGGCGGCGCGGTTGCGGGCTTCTTAAAGCTCTTCCCCTTCGTACAGGCTGTTGAGAACGGAACAGCGGCTAATATCGTTGAGACAATAGACGTTATCGTAGCACTTATCTGTATGGTAGTGTGCGCGTATTTTGTGAACAGATATTTCAAGCCCGTGTACATATTCGTTACCACTATCGGTGCATCGATTGTTGCTCTGGCGTTTGTTGCGATTCTTCTGTTCCAGAACTCTGCTATAGTTGACACGGCTGCTATCGTGGCTGCTGTTTGCGGTCTTGTTGCAGGTGCTGTGTTCCACGGTATCCAGAGTTACGAGACTATGTATTATTGATTTCGTAAATTAAATAGTATGTTAAAAATCCCTGCCTCGTGCAGGGATTTTTTGTTTGCCTAAGGTATAAAGGACAGCGAGGCGGACAGTCGAGGTAGCGTAGCGAAACCGAGGGGAAGGTTAAGCGGACAGTCGAGGACGCCTGTCCCTACGGTTTGTGCCCCTCCCCTTCATCTGCCGCAGCAGATTTCATCTCGCAGAGATTTCATCCAATTTATTGGATTCATCCGTCCTCGACGGATTTCATTGCAAGGCGCAGCCTTGCCCTCCTGTCCCTACGGTTTGTGCTCTTTCCTTACCTTCATCTGCCGCAGCAGATTTCATCTCGCAGAGATTTCATCCAATTTATTGGATTTCATCCGTCTCTGACGGATTTCATTGCAAGGCACAGCCTTGCTCCGCTTCACATATACTTTCTGAGCTTTTCGATAGCGGATTTTTCGAGGCGAGAGACTTGTGCCTGGCTGATGCCTATTTCGGATGCAATCTCCATCTGCGTCTTACCTTTGTAGTAGCGAAGGTTGATTATATCCTTTTCTCTGCCTGCGAGCTTTGACAGCGCTTCCTTAAGGGCGATGCTCTCTATCCAAATGTCACTCTCCTCGCTCTCGTCGGAGAGCTTGTCTATAACGTACATTTTGTCGTCATCCTCGCCCCATACGCTGTCGTATAGTGAGATCGGCTCTACGATGGCTTCCATAGCCTCACCAACGGCGCGCTCGGAAACCTCAAGCCGCTTTGCAATCTCGGAGAGTGTCGCATCCCTCCCCTCATTCAAAGAGACGTCCTCTTTTACCTGTAATGCGCGGTAAGCAAGATCACGAAGTCCGCGGCTGACTCTTACCGCGTTGTTATCTCGCTGATAGCGGCGTAGTTCTCCAATGATCATCGGAACGGCATAAGTCGAAAAGCGTACATCAAAGTCGGGGTTGAAGTTATCGATAGCCTTTATCAGTCCAACGCAGCCAACCTGGAAAAGATCGTCCGCAGAATCACGCTTTGGATTAAACCGTCCGACAACGCTGAGGACAAGCCTCAGATTTCCGAGTATAAGTTCTTCCCTGGCATTTTTATCACCATCTCGTGTCCTTTTGAGAAGCTCTTGCTTCTCTGCCTCTGTAAGTGTCTTAAGCGTAGATGTATCAACATTGCATATCTCTACCTTATTAAAAGACATTGGTTACACCTCTTTTGCATTATCGCAGCTATGCGTTTAGTATTGCCGAAAAACGGCAGAATTACACGAAAAAAGAAATAATTGTTTGCAAAAATGAGGTATTTTAGTAAATCTATAGATGAATTTAAATAACGCAACGTAAAAAACTGGGGCAGTCGCATTAAGAATTCAAGATAAGCAAAAGAAAAAAGAGAAAACCATAGTTTTTCAACCTTGATTTTCTCCGTTTAAAGCTTATATTACTTACGGTAGGAGCACGAAATTTTGTACCCCTACCGTTTTTTGTTCGGTTGCGCCTAAATGCGATAGCCCCTTATATTTTTATTTATAGATATCTTCAAGTGTGAGAAGCTTTACGTTCTCGGTTTCTGCCGTTTTAATTAAGCCGTCGGTGAATCCGCCTTTAGAGAAGATATAGAAGTGATACTTGCTCGACTTGCCAAAGGTATTTGCATAGGATTTGAGGAGCTCAAGCTCATCGATGCTAACTTTCTCATTTTTGTATTTGCACGAACCGATAATATAGTCACTTCCCTCAACCGGCGTAGCAACAATATCGATCTCAACCTCACGCTTTGCACGCGAATCCGTGCCCCACCATCTGCCAACGTCGGAGATGACGAACGGAAGATCTTTTGCATAGCGAAGCAAATAATCCTTGCACATCGCCTCGAAAATCAAGCCCATATAATCATGATAATGCTTCTTGTTCGCATCCTTGTATATCATTTCAATACGTCCGGTAGTAATGGCGGACATATTCTTCGGAACAAAGCGATACCAGAAGCGGAAGAAATTATCATCAATGGTATATATGGTTTTCTTGCCCGGTTTCTCTGTGATTGGAGTTTCCTTCTTTAAAATTCCGAGACCTTCCAGCACGCGAATGTACTTCGTAACAATTCCGGTTTCCAAGCCTACCTTAGTAGCAATCTCATTAAGACGTGATGCACCACCTGCAACTGCAGAAATAATTGAGTTGTATATAGCAGGCTCGCGAAGCTCCTGCTTCATAAGATTTTCGGGCTCTTCAAAGAGATATCCGGATGGCGAAAACAGGTTTGAAAGAAGCGCACGATCGAGGTCACCTCTAACGTCAAGCTTGTTGATATAATGAGGAATACCGCCTGTAATTCCAAAAACGAGTGCTTGTTCCTCGGCGGAAAGCTTAGGATTAAATAAGCTGGTCTCCTTGTATGTTAATGCGTGAATCTTATACTGAGCAGTTCTTCTTCCGTAAAGCGGGCTCTCATAACCGAGAACCTGGTTTTCCATAAAGCTCATTGAAGAACCGCAGAGGATAAGAAACAGCTTGCCGTTTTGCCATACGTGGTCGATTAGATGCTGAAGCCTTGAAGATATGGATTTATCCGCAGCAGCGAGGTATGGATATTCATCTATAACAAAGATAATTCGCTCCTGCTCCGCCATTTTACTAATAGCATTAAAAGCATCATCAAAGCTCGAAAATACAGGTGCTGTGCTTGCATTTTCGTGATCCTTACCGTAAATAGCACGGGAAAGAGCCTCTAAATTATCCTTTGAATTCGAATTCAAAGCCGAGAAGAAAACGGTCGGCTTGCCCTTACAAAACTCGTTAATAAGCGACGTTTTGCCAACTCTTCGACGTCCGTAGATAATAGCACACTCAAACTCGCCTCTATCATATCTTAAATTCAAATCGCCAAGCTCACGCTCTCTACAATAAAACATATGAAGCCTCCTTTTAAAAAATAGACTCACGATAAACTAACTCGTAAGTCTATTATATACCATTTTGCGTTGGTTGTCAATAGATTTGTTTAAAATTCCAAAGATGTATTCGTAATGTAGAATATTCAGTCCAAAACAGTCGTTTTTACAAAGTTCGTTAGAAAAAATGTGTGATGATGCAAAAGTTCATATGAAAAAGTGTAATTCACCCTATCTAAAAAACGCCCCCGAGATTGCTCTCGGGGGCGCACGGTTTAACTAACCGTTAAAGATTAACTAATTGTGATGGTTGTGTTGGATGCAATGCTTTCTGTAGTGCTCCAAGTGGACGGTAAATGATATTGGGTTTCATAATTTTTACCAAATATTTTGAGACCCTCGTTAAGAGTTACCGTATTACCTACAGTTGCAGCCTGTGATGCTTCATCACCTACAGCCACACTAAACGTTACTGCATCACTATTAACTTTACCAACCTTATAACCTAATATAGTTGTAGAACTAAGATTAGCTGCAGTACCTTCGAGATATACACTAATACTGCATGTTCCATCACCATTATCGTAGTACGTTAACGTAGAGTTTTGTATCTTACTTGTACTACCCGTAAACGTAAGCTTAGGAACCTTAACCAAGGATATGGTTTCTGTTACAGTAACATTCCAAGAAACAGTAGCACCGGTTTGAAGCTGATTTATTGTTCCCTTTGTGGTGCTGGAAACTGTTGCCGAGCCATTCTTCATCAGGTATTCATCCGAAGCAAGGGTAAAGTTGATCTTGGATGTACCGTTATCGGGGATGAAGAAGTAAGTTGTTCCAACAACGCCTACTCCGCTATACGAATCAAGGTCTCCGTCGCCGTCAACATCTATCATAGCACCTTCAAGGGTGACTTTACCTTCCCAAGTTTCCGGAATCGTTATAGTGATGTACTGTGATTGCTTCCAGTCTCTCACACCTGACTCGGTGTAGGAAACGTACATCTTGCCGGTAGTTAATGCGCCTGTGTAGAGCTTATTTACTACAGTATCGCCATCCTTATAGCTATAGTAAAGCTGTAACGTGTTGATCATTGTCTGTCGAGTATCAATACTCGTTGAGATCGAACTACCGCTGTATGTAGCAGGCTCATAGGTTGTTACACTCGTCGACTTAACAACAGTAACCGATGCATCATCAACCTCGGTATATACCTTACCGCCAAGATACTGTGCAATAATACTGCCGTTGACAGTCAGTTTAGCATCCGGGATGTAATTTTCTATAGCGTTTCCGTTCTCATCTTTGCCAAGTGAGCTTGATGAAGGATACAGATAGGGATAGGGTTGTGTACCAATTACATCCTTGAATCCTGTACCGGTCTCCGGATTATATCCTTCGTAGACAGTCAAAGTTCCGGTATTTAATGTTACGCCCTCGCCCACTGTCAGCTCACATCCGGGAAGAAGCTTGTAGCGCTGACTCATTGAGTAGGATGCAGAGTTCTGTCCCGGAGCTCTGTTAAGTGTAATATGGTTCATCCAAGAGAAGCCGTATACAAACTCAGTTGAGGACATGGTTCTTTCTCCCATGACATCAATGGTAAGCGAAAGCGCATTAGTCTTTGCTCCACCGTAAATATCAATATCCATGATATCAGTGGTCTTGCTATACTTAGCAACAAATGAACTATAGTTAGAATCTGTCAGCTGGATGAAGGCATCGGCACCTGTTCCAATCAAGGTACCCTCGGTATGGTTATGCTGTATGCCATCACCAATAAGCTTACTCGTAGCAAGATTAGCCCAAACCTTGCAAGTTCCGCCGTACTTATAGGTAGTAGTGGGATGAACGTTAACAAACATAAGCTGATTGAAGGGTGAGTATCCATACTGCGCCATTCCGCTATAGCAAGCATACATCAAGGAACCACCCTTGAAGTCACGGAGAACGAGAGGCTGATAAAGTGTTCCGCCACTATTAACCGTGATGGAGCTGCCGTTACCCTCATAGGACTCGTGGATGTAGCCGTAGGACTTGATCATACCTTCGCAGATAATCTCGGAGTCTTTACCCATTACAAGTCTCGCGTGGTTACCACCTGTATGACCTGCATACATGATACCACCGCCACCACCGGAAAGGATACCGGAGATCTCAAGAGTGCTGCCGCTTCTGATAGTAATCTTCTTGCTGTCAGCGAGAGTCACCTTGTTAGTAAGATTCTTGTCATCGGCATTTCCGGGCAATGAGTTGCTCGTTGTTACAGTAGACTGTCCGCTCTGGTTTCTACCATCTGCGTTACTTGCCGCACCGTAAGGAAGAACAAGAGTCTTGTTACCCTTAATTTCAAGATCTTCCTTGATTACAACATATCCTGTTGTATCCGGAACTACCCATATGGTGCTGTTGGCAGCAGAGTTATTTACTGCATCCTCAATAGTACCGTATGCGGTAGGTGAACCGCTGTTTGCAGAATAGCTCGGGTAACTCGAACCAACAAGTGCAACGATCTTAAGACCGATAGTACCGGAAATAGTTGTATTATTGCCGGTACCTACTACAACGTTACCGTTGAAGTGGCTGGTAGTGTCGAGCACGAAGGTGAATCCATAAGTACTTTCACTACCCTTGAACTGCAAGCTATTATCATTCAATGTGAGAGTACCGGGAATTGTAACAAGTACGCCGTTTGCATCATACTGAACGTAGCTATTATCAGTATCAATAACTACGCTGTTCTGATAATAGAGGTTGTTAGCATCTTTATTACCGGTAAAGCTTATAATTACTTTTGCCAAGTCTGCATCAGTCAAGTTAAGCTTGGAAACTGTAAGTGTGATAGCATCCGTCTCTGCTGCGCTCCAGTTAGTACCTTCAGCAACAACAGCCTTAACAAGGTATGTTCCGCTGTTGAGGTAGCCCTGTGCGTTCTTAATCTTGTCAAAGGTCTTCCAATCCTCTGCGTTCTCACCATCTACTATAACAACCAAATCGTACAAGATAGTGATATCACTATTATCAAGTCCCTCGAGCGTGAGGTTCTTATCACCGTTAATAACGATGCTTGCGCTCGGTGTTACAGTCTGAGTATAGTAGATTTCATTATTGTCAAGTGAGAAGTCGATCTCTACATTTGCAGGACCAATATTAACAGTAACAGTTATGGTAGATGCTGCAAGATAGTTGCTGTCACCCGCATAACTTGCGGTTACTGTGTAAGCACCCTGATTCTTAAGGGTTGCCGAAGCACCATTCTGAGTTACGGTCCAAGTAATGTTGCCACCGTTAGAGAGGGTTGCTTTTGCCTTAATGTCATCAAGGAGATCCTTGTTTGCAAAGCCAAGGCTAATGGTCTCATTATTGGTGAGTCCATTGATCGAGGTAGGAGCCTTACCTACAGTAACGCTAATACTTACATTAGTGTTATCTTTGTAGTTACCTGTCTCACAGGTATAGGTCGCGGTGAAGGTACGAGTACCAACTGCACCTACAGATAAGGTATCATCGTTCCAAGTAAGTGTACCCTGAGATACTGTGGGAAGTGCCACCTCGGAAAGTGTCTTGCCGTAGATCGTATTTACAGAGATGTCTGTAAGAGTAAGATCTATAGAAGAAACTGTCACGGTAACGGTGGTATCAGCTTTTTGATAAGTATCCGACTCGGGAAGAGTTACCTTAATCTCATACTCACCTGCGTTGAGGTTATAAGTACCGTCAGCATTCTTGGTAGGAAGATTTTCGGTAGAGCCGTTGTACTTGACAATCACGAACTCAAGCTCTGACTCGCTGTGATCCTTGGTTACCGTAATGATATCCTTGAGCGCGGTTCCGGATGTGACGTAGTCAACAGTCACATTATTTGCACTTATCGAAGTGTTCTTCTTGGAAATCGAGAAGGTATCCTCTGCAGTCGCAGACTTCCAGTCGGGAGTATCAGATGCATCCTCTGCCGCGAGAGTAACTACGAGCTTGTAGTCACCCAATGTCTCGGGAGCATTCTTTCCGATAGACTCATATACTTCCTTGCCATCGACAACGCCGGTAAGCTTGAAGTATTCGTAGCTGTACTTAACGGTAGTGACTAAACCGCTCTCATCATCTGTTATTGAAGGTTCATTTGCGGTGCCGCCAAGCTCCCAACTTTCGATTGAAACGCTGATCTTGGGCTCATACGACTTAACCGTGTAGTAGTAAACCTTGTCGGCGGTCGTGCCGTCAGACCAAGCGTAGTTGGAGTTAAGAGTGATAGTTACGGTGTGAGCTCCTGCGTTTTTGCCGGAGAGTGTCACGGTG
>JAZRAE010000073.1:0-15387 GCA_045634385.1 Eubacteriales bacterium
TGTATTAACGAGATCTCTGCACTTTTCAGTGCTCGAAATTTCATGTTGTTCAATTTTCAATGAGCAATTTTGCTACTGCCAAACGCATATAGCTCGTCTATTATACTACACTTTTCGCCACTTGTCAATACCTTTTTTAAAACTTTTTAAAAAAACTTTTAACTACGTCTATATAATATAAGGAAGAATAATCGCAAAATGAAAATAGGAGCGCTATTTTTATAAAAAGCACCCCTATTTTTCTCTTTAATTAAACCTAACGACTTTGTTTGCTAATCTATAAATGAACACAGAGAAATTCTGACCAAATCTACCAGGCAAGCAAATAAATGCGAGCGGGGTGAAGTATCGGAAGCGTTTTCCCCATTTAGAATCATATCCTATACATTTTTCCCACATCTTCCAAAGAGCATCATCACTTTCCTTATTTTTATTAAGTCTAGCATTAAGAATAGAAATACCGAACATAATGAAAAGCTCATGGCGAAGATATTTCTTTAACATCTTTTCTTTTATAGTATCGAGCTGACATGTGGTAAAGCATTTTTCAGTCACGAGTATTTGGTGGGTATAACGTTTCTTCATTACACTTTCCTGTACCGATTGATCAGGTCTACCTATCCAATAGCGATAAAGATCAATATCCATATAGTAGATCTTCTCTACATCAGGTAAAACACGATAAACCATAAGATTATCTTCATAGAATACGTGCTTTGGCAAAGGCTCCGAACATCTTTTCATAAGTTCGGTACGGAAAGTGGAAGAATGAATCGTGATAAGCTGATGTAAACGGAATCGTTTAGTATCAGACCAACCAAATATTCTATCAGTTGGCAAAACACTCTTATAGCTGATCGAACGATCACCTACACCGTCCGTATGTACGTAATAATAATTGGTAACAAAAAGATCAACTCCACCTACACTTTCGCACTCCTCAAGTTTGTCAAGAAAAGCGGGAAAGTCCTCACCGAGAACATCATCAGAGTCCACGACTTTAAAGTATTTACCGGTCGCGTGTAAAACGCCTTGATTTATACCTTCTCCGTGTCCACCGTTTTCCTGGTGAATAACCTTTACTATATTAGGATACTGTTCAGCATATCTGTCCGCTATAGCTCCGGTGGAATCCTTAGATCCATCATTGATAATTATAATTTCTACCCTGTCACCACCGCGGAGGAGACTGTCTACACATTTTTCCATATATTCCGCAGAATTATAACAAGGAACCGTTACTGTTAATAGCTTCATAATATCACCTTATTTCCTTTTCTGCAATATCAAGTGCGGAAGCAATTACTGCATCCATATCGTAATATCGGTATTCAGCAAGTCTGCCTCCGAATATTATTCCGATTTGCTTATCAGCAAGTTCCTTATAAAGAGAATAAAGCGAGTTGTTTTCCTCGTTGTTAATAGGATAATACGGTTCGATACCCGGATTCCACTCGCAACTGTATTCTCTTGATATAACGGTTTTTTCTTGTTTCCCGAACTCAAAATGCTTATGTTCGATAATGCGTGTATATGGGGTTTCCGGATCGGTATAATTTATCACGGCATTTCCCTGATAGTTATCGGTATCAAGAATCTCGGTCTCAAAGCGTACACTTCTATAGGCGAGATGTCCATAACAGTAATCAAAATATCTGTCTATTTGACCGGTGTAAACTACCTTATCTGCAAGAGCATCAAGTTCTTCTTTATTATCGTGATAATCGACTCCCAAGCGAACATCGATTCCGTCAAGCATCCTTTCAACCATTGCTGTATATCCGCCAACAGGAATCCCCTGATAAAGTGCATTAAAATAATTGTTATCAAAGGTAAACCGTACAGGAAGACGACGAATAATGAACGAAGGAAGCTCATTGCATGGTCTGCCCCACTGCTTCTCGGTATAATGTCTGACAAGCTTTTCGTAGATATCCTTTCCAACCAGCGAAATAGCCTGCTCCTCGAGATTCTGAGGCTCGACAATGCCAGCCGTCTCTCGCTCCTTTGCTATACGCTTCTCTGCCTCCTTAGGGGTAACAACACCCCACATTTTGTTAAACGTATACATGTTAAACGGCAAGGAATAGAGTTCGCCGCGATAATTTGCAACAGGAGAGTTTGTATAACGATTAAAATCAGCAAAGCGATTAACATAATTCCATACTTTACTGTCGTTTGTATGGAAAATATGCGCACCGTACTTATGTACTTGAATTCCTTCTATCTCCTCTGTATAGATATTGCCACCTATATGATCGCGTTTATCTATAACAAGGACTTTTTTGCCATTGGCATGAGCTCGCTCAGCAAATACCGCACCGAAAAGCCCTGCGCCAACTATTAAATAATCATATTTCATAAGACTCTAACGACACCTTAATCACATAGCATTAGTTACAGTTACGGTTTCGTCAGTTATGGTGGTCATAGCTTCATCCATAGACATACCTTCTGTTACTGCCGCTTTACGAGCTGAATTTACCGCCTGAATAGTCTTAATGCGCTTACCATCAAGGGTATATCCTTTCATAGAAATCAAGGTTAATCCCCAAGCAATCATCGGGATAACGCAGAAAAGAACAATAACAACCCCTTGCATTCCATCAGCGTAAGGAGTAATCTTGGTAGGCAAATCTTTTATACCTATGCACATAAGTGCAATGGATACAACCGCTGATGCAAGGCTCGAAACGAGCTTATCAACAAGTGAAAACAGCGTTCCCATAATGCCGGGAATAAACTTACCGGAACGATAAGTTTCATAGTCTGCGCAGTCTGCAACCATAGGTATAGGCATATCCGCGGTAGCATAGTAAGCACCATATCCAACACCAAAGAACAGAACGAACAGTACTGTATAAAGATTGATAGACAATCCGTTGTCACCAAGGAGACTAAGATTTAATGCAGGATTTCCTTGCTGCCACAAAAGCAAAAGAGCAAGCACACCAACATAGCATCCAAGAGCTACTGCAACATATGTCATAAGTGACTTTTTCTGTCCGTGCTTTTGAGAGGTACGAACAGTAAGTGCAAAGAACGGAGCACTAAAAACATATCCAAGTGCCATAAATACCATATTGAAGGTATCATAATTACCCATCATACATCCGTAAAGCATAATGAGTACGGTGACATTTTGGGCAATAGCAAGAGCAAGCTTACAGCCGCCTCCTGCAACCATCAGGCGCTGAAGAGGCTTGTTTGCCTTGATTATCTTCAAATACTCTGAAATCTTAACAGTTTCCTGCTGTCCGCCAATACCAAAATACTTTTCATTATCCTTTTCAGCAATACCGATAACAGCAAGCACCGTGAGAAGAACAGAAATTGCTATTCCAACAAATGTCATGATGGAATACCATTTTGCATTGTAATCACCCGCAAATGAGTCCCAGGCCATAACCATACCTACAACCTGCATTATTCCCATGCCTGCAAGTGAACCGATAGTGTTGAAAACGGTAAAGAGAGGACGTTGATTCGGATCATTTGTTAGAACCGCCTGCGCACTTCTTGTAACGGAGGTCTGGAATGTATAGCCAATAACCCAAACTGCATAAAGAAGAATGAAGAGCACATAACGTAGCCACATAGCGCTCTCGGGCACCAAAGGAGTAAGCACGTACAAGCAAAGTACACTTACTGCCATAACACCGTTACCAATTACCATGAACGGACGGAACTTACCGAATTTTGTATTGGTTTTATCCATCAATGCACCGATGATCGGGTCGGTAATAGCATCAAACACACGCATTCCAGTAACCATAAAAGATGCAAATAGCATCGCGAGTCCAAGCACAGCATTACCAAACTGAGCTATGTAGGAAAGTATCAATACGAAGTAAACGTTTGTTGCGCCGTTGTTCATCGGGAACAAAGCAAGTTGATAAAATTTGGCGCGGTTTACGCCATTATTTTCATTCATTTTTTATCTCCTTTAAAAAGTATATGATTACAACACAATAATTATTTATCCAAAATGTCAAAAAAAAGCAAGGCAGAACCCTATTTCAATCAAGTCCAGTTGCCGCCGTTTGCTTTCTTTTTGCCGAGTTTATAGTGAGGATTCTTATGCTTTGTTCTGCGAACAACTATCTCATCACTATATTCTCCAGAAACAGCAGAAACTTTGACCTCGCCCTCTAACGGAATACAAAATTCAAACACCTTGTTTCCGGATATGGAAGAGAATTTCTCACCATTCAGATACAATGTAATCTCAGAGCAATTGGAATAAACCTTAATGCGAGTTTTTTTCTCTGCACGGTCTACATAACGTCTGCCTGCAATATATACAAAGGGATCTTTGCTCCACCAAGCCTTATAAAGGTAGAAGCTATCCTTCTTGGTCTTTCTGTCAAACGTAACGAGTCCTTTATGGTTCATACCCGGCTCACCACCTTGATTTCTTGCGTCAGCGGCAAAATCAAACATATTCCAAAGGTGTGTTGCCCACATAAATGGACGCTTATCAAAGAATTTAAGCATAAACTCATTGTATTTACACTGATATTCCTCACTCTGATCACCGCGGCGAGGATGTGAAGAATGGAGATTTGGCATACACTCACAACCGTACTCGGAATATCCAAGACAACGGTTAGGATAACGTCTGTGGAAATAATCCACCCAAAGATTGTTAAGCCACATAAACGGAGTATACCATCCAAGGTACAAATTCCAGCTTACAACGTCAGATAGATGGCCAACCGAATCAAACGGTGCACACATTGCATAACAAGCAAGTGTCGTAGGACGGCTGGGATCCATCTCGTGAATCAAATCGTTAAGCAGTTTATGATTATCAAGCATATCTACTCGATTCTTGGTGGAAATTGTAATCTCATTAGAAATTCCCCAAACACATATTGAAGGATGGTTGTAGCACTGAACTAAAAGCTCTTTCATCTGACTTACGGTATTTTCCCTGCCGTTTGGCATATGCTCGGAGATGTACGGAATTTCAGCCCAAACGATCATACCGTATTCGTCACACAGATCGTAGAAATACTGATCGTGTTGATAATGTGCAAGACGAATCGTATTAGCTCCAACCTCGCGTATTATTGCCATGTCGGTATCATGGTGCTCTTTAGTAATTGCGTTGCCTATTCCCTTCCAATCCTGGTGACGGCATACACCTCGAAGCGGATATTCTTTACCATTAAGGAAGAAACCCTTTCCCGAGTCAATTCTGAATGAACGTACACCAAAACGACAGCTGACGCGATCAACAGGTGCTCCGTTAACAAAAAGCGTTGCTTCACATGTATAAAGATAAGGGTCCTCCACGCCATGCCAAAGATGTGCCTTTTCGATTACAATGGTCTCATCATTGTCATCTCCGACGCCAACTACATTTCCGTCGGCATCTTTAAGAACAACATTTACAACACCGTTATCGGCATTATGCCATGTACGAACCCAAACAGCGGCATCCTCGCCCTTTACCTCGGGAGATAACGCAAGACCCTTTCCGCCGTAAAAATCAAGGTCGAAGTGATGCTTATTAACGATTATGAGATTTACATCACGGTATATACCTCCGTAAAAGGTGAAGTCCGCCTTTTGCGGATATACTCTATCATTTTTTGAATTGTCAACTTCAACCGTCATAAGATTGTTTGACTTCAAATGCTCTGTAATATCACATCTAAAGGTAGAATATCCTCCATCGTGAGTCATTATTAAAGCACCGTTTAAAATCACCTTGGCAGATGCATTTACACCGTTAAACTCAAGATAAACTCTCTCATTATCGGAAAATTCGGGAGATTCGAAGTTCTTTTCATACACACAGGTACCGCGATAATAATCATTGCCGCCATCCTGTCCGTCAATATTGTTCCAAGTGTGAGGAATATTAACAATACTCTCGCTACCATCGTGATAACGGAATAGCCAATTGTCATTGATAATGTGGTATTTTCTCATAATAAATTCCTATCGAGAAATATCCCCCTGCCCTATTTACGACATTTGTCACGGACAGGGGGATTAATTTAATTAAATCAAATTAATTCATTTTCGAATATTTTACTTGGATCTGCGCTTGAAAACTATCAAGAGCAACCAAAGAGCTGCAATACCAACTGTTATATAAGTGATGGTATTGATAATTGCGGGAGTAGTTGCCTTTACCTCGGTATTAGCGCCAACTCCGTTCATTGCAGCAGAATTAAGGATGGTGAAGAGGTTGTGATGAACAGCTTCAAGCATCGCGTTAACGAAAACAGGATCATCGGTAGCAGTCTTGATATCATCGGTAGCGTATGTCATCATTGCATCGAAGCAAGTTACACCGCCTGCCATAATAGCATCAATAGCATTACAGTTAGCTGTAATCATGTTATCGGTAATATGCATGGAGTTGTTGCCCCACTCCTCGCGAAGAATACCGGTCATAAGGCCGTAGTTTGCAGCAGACCAAGTTGTACCCCAACGAGTATATGCGGTCATAACGCCGCCGCGTCCACCGTTCTCCTCAAGTGCCTTTTGGAATGCCTTAAGATAGATCTCACGTGCAGCCTGTTCGGTAAGCCATGCAGCCTGACCAAGACGATCCTGCTCGGAATCGTTAAGAGCAAAGTGCTTCATAACAACGTCAACGCCCTTGGAAAGAATGCCCTTAACCTCGATGCCGCCCATTTCACCTGCAAGGAAGCCATCCTCGGAGTAGTACTCAAAGTTACGTCCACCGTAGGGAGTACGATGAGTATTAGCGCCGGGACCGTAGAGGCAGGATACACCTGCATCAATACAGTCATTACCAATCATAACGCCAACCTGATACATAAGGTCAAGGTTGAAGGTAGCTGCCATAACATCCTCGGATGTGAAAGCGGTAGCCTCTGCCTGAAGACCCGAACCAAAGAGAGAAACGGTAAGACCCTGAGGACCGTTCTCATCACGAGAGCCGGGAGCATCTACGGAAGCTACGGGATGTCTCCAGTGGAAGCAATCGCCTATCTGAACAAGTTCATCAAGAGTAACCTGCTCAAGAAGCTTATCCCACGCGGGATCGTTGTACTGCTTGGATGCGGGAACACCGTTATTATCATAATCGGCAGTAAACATATCGTAAAGAGAAAGATCTCCGTCCTTGCCGAGAATGGGCATAGTATGCCAATCTCTGCCGGTCTTTTCCTCGAAGTCTGCAATCATCTGCTCATACTCGGGAATCTCGTTGTTGTAACGATTATCAAGTTCCTTTGCCATTGCAGCAGAAAGTACAAGCTTATAATCGCCTGTAGGCCATGTGCCATCCCAGTCATTTCTGGAAAGGAAGGTAACGGTGTTTTTACCATAGTAAAGGTTAGGATCAGAACCGGAAAGCTGATTTTCAATTACTGTACCGTTGAGGGACTTAGAGTATGTCTCTGTATCACGCTCTGCGATATCAAAGCTACATACAAGATCAGCGTCACCGTTATAATCCATGCCGTTTGCTACTGTATATCCGTTCACAGCAAGAAGGTTGTTTGCTGCATCGTGAGAATCGGTAGCTGCAATGAGATAATAAGTGCCCGCATCAAGAATATATGTGCCCGCACCGTATGCATCGTAAGCAGCCATATCGCGCTCATCAACCTGAATAGTGATAGTCTCAGACTTGCCGGGCTCAATAACGCCAGTCTTACCGAAGCCGATAAGCTGAACAGCTGCCTTTTCTATCTTGTTATCGATATCGTACTGAGTATAGGGAGAAGAAAGGTAAATCTGAACTGTCTCCTTACCTGCCATGTCACCGGTGTTGGTAACGGTAACGCTTACGTTGTAGCAAGCCTCACCATACTGGTTAACACCCTTTTCATAGCTTACACCGGTATAGGTAAATGTGGTGTAAGAGAGACCGTATCCGAAGGGGAATGCAACCTCATTACCGTACTGAGAAGCATAATCGCCTGCATTTCCTGCATTCATAATGGAATCAACATAACGAGTTTCGTAGTATTTGTAACCTACGTAGATGCCTTCCTGATATACCATATAGGTGGAAATCGCATCGGGAATTTCAACGCCTGACTCAACAATGTACTGCTGTGCAATGAAGTTCTGCATAGCAGGAGAGGTGAAGTTGTCGTAGCAGTAAGTATCAACAAGGCTACCCGAGGGGTTAACCTTACCTGCAAGGATATCAGTAACAGCATTAGTACCGGAGATACCAAGTCCGCCAACCCACATACAAGCGTCTACCGCATAATTCTCAAGGAAATCAACCTCAAGTGAATTAGAGGTATTGATAAGAACGATAACGCTCTCAACTTTGCCTTCTGCCTTAAGATTACATGCGTATTCAAGAAGAAGTTGCTCATTAGCATTGAGCTCAAGATAGTTCTGAGCATTAGCCTGACCCTCATAACCGGGGAATGAACAGTCGTAACCCTCACCGCCAACGCGAGAGAATGTAATTATAACAGCATCACCGTACTCGGAGATGGAATTCTTTACGTTTTCGGGGTAATCCTTAACATTGATTTCAAGAATGGGAGCCTGACCTGCAAGAACTGCGCTCTCGCCTTTTGACTCGCCGGAATCATTCTCAATAGCCTCCATAAGTGCAGCTGCTTCATCTCCGTTATACCAATCCCAAAGGGTTGAATTAACGGTAAAGCCGGACTTTTCAAGAGCAACCTTGAAGTTATCAGCCTTGGATGCATCAACGTTACCGGAACCGGTACCGCCGTAGGTAAGATCTACGGAATTAACAGAAAGGGTGCTAACCTTCGCACCGTTTGCGAGAGGAAGCGCGCCATTGTTAAGAAGAAGGGCTGCGCCCTCTGCCTCTAACTGATAGCAGAGCTCTCTGCCTGCGGCAACTCTCTCTGCTTCGCTGGCGTAATCGCCTTTGAAATAATTTGCGTATGCATCTTCATTCTCAAGAGTCCAGAACTTATTTCCGGGCAAGAGAAGTGAAATTGTGTTGTCAAACATTCTGACAACGATGTTCACGGGAATCATAATAACCAAAAGAATGGTTAAGATGATAACTAAAAACTTTCTCATACTTTTCTCCTTATTTTTTTATCACCGCACAATAAATCTGTGTGGTCTTCCGTATGAAATTCTAACATAATTTAAATGTATTGTCAATGAATTTTCAGTAGTGAAAAAATGTTTGTAAGTATTGGCTAACAAAATTTATATTATTTTAGTTAATAAGCGCATATCTAAGTCAAACAGGACAAAGAAAACGTTCAAAAAAGAGTCAACGACAGTAAAACAGCATTTACAATACCTATTACGCCGCCAATGATTACTTGTAAAGGCGTATGTCCAACGAACTCTTTCAGTTTAACCGTGGTCATATCCTCTAAACTCAAATTCTTACGCATTTCGTTTAACAGAGCTGCCTGCTTTCCAGATTCTCTTCGTACCCCCATAGCATCTCTGCAAACTACCAAGGCAAATATAAACGTAAAGGCAAACTCAAAGCTACCCAAACCAAACGCTATACCGGTATACGCAGCCAATGAACACACGGTCGAGGCATGAGCACTTGGCATTCCACCGTCTCCAAACATTCTTTCAATTTCCAACTTCTTATTGATGATCCAATAAATCACTACTTTGGAAACCTGCGATATAATCCACGTGGATACCGGTACGATCAAAAATGGATTTTTTAAAACATCCATAAGCCAACTCATAAATAATCCCCTTTCATCTTTTGTATTTTACTTCATTATATCATAATGGATTTTGTATTTCAATATCTCAAAACATTTTTTTCCAATCCAAGATCGTGGATTTCATTTTTTTACCATAAATAAAAAGCTAATACACAGCCAAAATAATATCAGAGTCAAGAAAACGAGCCCACAGGAGCGTTTTCACAGGCTCGATAAATATAGATAAATTCTCTTTGAAAAGAGGAAAATAGTCGTTAAACGACAGAATGGAGAAAATTCATGGCAAACAAGTCCGCTAAAAAGGCACTCGAACAGTTCAAGATGCAGGCTGCTAACGAAGTAGGTGTTACCCTTAATAACAACGGTTATAACGGTGATCTCACCTCTCGTCAGGCAGGTAGTATCGGTGGCCAGATGGTTAAGAAGATGGTTGAGTCCTATGAGAATTCTATGGGCGCCAATATTCCCAAGAACAACTAATTCTGTTTCGTTAAGAAACAGAAAGGGACTGCCATTTTAGTGGCAGTCCTTATACTTTTACAAAAACTAAAATAGGATGATTATAATGGATGCGAGTATAGAGGAAAAAGCTCCGGAAAGTAAATTAACAATGTCATTATCAATGATGGATATTCCCAAGCATTTAACAGTTTTTGTATTACAATGCTCTTCTCTTTCGGTTACTTTATCACATACCGAGCACTTATATTTTACTTGAACAAGCGAACCGAGAAGACTATCAAATATAGATCCGAGAAAAGCACAGAAACCTACAACAACAGCTTCATATAATCCATATCCCTCAAAGTTTAGCAAATACGCAAAAAATGATAGAATAAATGCACTAATTAGCGATGCTACGGTTCCCAAGACAGACATTCCACCACTTAAACCGTTATCGCATTCTTTACGTCTGAATGGGTCGTACGTCCTTTTAGCTAAGGCACCTATACCCGAGGCAGTGGTGTCGGAAAATGCTTCTGCAAGTGACACAACAAACGGAGTTATAAAAATTTTTTTCTTGGTTATTATGAAAGAGATAGCACACAAGAAAGCTAACATACCATTGGAAACAACCTGTATGAAGTTTCTGCACTCGCAATCTTCCTTGTCACTTCTGCCTTTGTTTTTTTGCGTTTTTTTAATTTTATCTACTATTATAGCTCCTACGAAGAAAACTGACAAAACTAAAAAACCGCTGTTACCAAATGCTATAGAAACAGCAATATCCAAAAGCAATGCAACCATTATTCCACCGCGTGTCAAGGCTTTTTTCTTTATTGCAAAAAGAATAATAATCGGCGTCAAAACAATTGGAATAAGATAGTTGTTTATATTGCTTACATACATAAAACCATAGGACAGTGATGTAACGCCCCAAGTGATTGATATATTGTCAAGCCCATATGGAGTAATAAGTTCAAGCTCGGCTGATAATAGACCGATAAGCATACACTCAAATACCCCAAGATGTAAAAAATATAAAGAGGAAATTGCAAATGCACAAACGAATGATACAAGAAAATTTGTTACTACACCGAAGTGGGTTTTATTGCGGTAGATCACAGGATTGTTTCGACTGAAAAGCTGCCCTACAACACCCGCAAAGCCATCACCAAGAGACGTACACATAACACCTATACCGAACGGAAGCAAAACTTCTGGAACAAAGCAACCGACAGCAGCAACTCCCGTCATTGCAACCGCATAGTAAACAGTTCCGGGTGCATTATCGGAATCCGAGGAAATCATGGGCATCAGCTTTCCCTTGTATGCAATAATAAGAAGCAAAAGAAAAACAATACATACTGCTAAAAAGTGAATACCTGCACCAAGGAAATGATAAAGGATAACCCATTCAAATCCTACAAGAATATGAACGATCTTGCGTGTGTACTTTTTGGGCATACCTAATCTATATAAAATGAATGATAGAAGAAGGCATATCAATGCATATCCTATACCGAAAATATAGCCTTTCAATATCATATCCAACCTCTCTGTTTGTTTTTACTATTCATTTTACAACAACGAAGACAAAAAGTCAATATAAAAAGGGGCAACGTAGTCTGTTGCACCCTTTAAAGTCAAATTTATTCGGAATCGCTCGAATTCTTATAATTTTCTTCTTCCTCACTCTCAGAAATACCCTCTTTACCGGGGATAACGATGCCGTGAGTCATAGAACGAACGTTTTCCTCATGCTTAGCAGCAAGAATTTTTGCCTTATGAGCGTTTGCCACGTCAAGATCAGCAAGAATCTCATCACTAACGCTACCGTCAGCAAGAGTCAGAAACTTCTCGAAAGCATCGGGATAAACAAAGTTTTTCTCCGTGCTATCAAACTTAACCTTTATATATTTTCCATCCTTGGCAACAATTGTGCCAAGACCAAAAGTCTTATGTCTTACCTGAAGATTCTCAAAAACCATATTAACCTCCGAATTTTCCTGTATATGCCTATTATATGATACTATACACATAAAGCTCGGTAATTATAACAGAAAAATATGTCAAAATTATGAACAAAAACAACTTTTTTCATATGCGAGAAAAATTTGTATATTTTATACAATATTGATTCGTGTTTTTATGTGAAAAGATATGAAAAGTTTACATTGAGTACAAAAAACGCCCCGTTTGGGCGTTTTTGTATTTTAAGTATGGATTTTATCAGTTAAGCTCAACAAGAGATTCATCCCAAATATCGGGAGCCTCATAGCCGAGAAGATTAACGGTTGTTGCAGCGACAGAAGAAAGACCGAGATCGGTTCTATCCTGCTTTACACTGTACGCATTTTTTGTAAAGTTGTCATAGATAATGCAAGGAACTGGATTGAGAGTGTGGCTTGTCTTAGCCTTAAATGAGCCGTCTTTGCCTGCCTTGGGAGCCTTAGTCTTCTTGTCAATCTCGTACATTTCATCAGCATTTCCGTGATCTGCGGTGATAATTGCCGCGCCGTGAAGCTCATCAACAACCTTAAGAATTCTTGCGAGCTGAAGATCAAGAGCTTCCATAGAGCACTCTGTAGCGAGGAAAGAGCCTGTATGACCTACCATATCACCATTGGGGAAATTAACGCGGAGATACTTATATTCGCCGGACTTAAGGCACTCGATAAGCTTGTCGGTGATCTCAGCACACTTCATCCAAGGTCTCTGCTCAAAAGGAACTACGTCAGAGGGGATCTCAATGTAGGTCTCAAGCTCCTCGGAGAACTTGCCGGACTTGTTTCCGTTCCAGAAATAGGTTACGTGACCGTACTTCTGAGTCTCGGAGATAGCAAGCTCGCTAACGCCTACGGAACAAAGGTACTCGGTCATGGTATTGGTAATTTCGGGAGGATTTACAAGGAATCTGGAGGGGATATGAAGGTCGCCGTCGTACTCAAGCATACCTGCGTAAAGCACCGAAGGAACTCTCTTTCTGTCGAACTTATCGAAATCAGCGCCGGACTCAAATGCCTTGGAGATCTCGATGGAACGGTCACCGCGGAAGTTGAAGAAGATCACGCTGTCACCGTCGTTGATTGTACCAACGGGCTCACCGTCCTTAGCAATAACAAAGGGAGGAAGATCCTGGTCGATAACCTTAAGCTCGTTTCTGTATGCGGTAATAGCCTCCTCTGCGGATGCGAACTGTCTGCCCTCACCAAGCACGTGAGTCTTCCAGCCTGCCTCAACCATAGCCCAGTTAGCCTCGTATCTGTCCATGGTGATCTGCATACGTCCACCACCGGACGCGATAGCGATGTCAAAGCTGTCACAGCGAAGGCCGTTAAGGTATTCCTCGAAGGGACAAACGTAATCAAGAGCGCTGGTCTCACCAACGTCACGGCCGTCAAGAAGAATGTGGATTCTAACCTTATTTACGCCTGCGGACTTTGCATTCTCGATAAGAGCCTTAAGGTGATCAATGTGAGAATGAACGTTACCGTCAGAGAAAAGTCCCATGAAGTGGAGAGTGGAGTTGTTTGCCTTTACTCCGTTAACAAGCTCGAGCCAAGTGCCGGAAGCAAAGAGCTTACCGGTCTCGATGGACTGAGAAACAAGCTTTGCGCCCTGGGCAAATACCTGACCTGAGCCGAGAGCGTTGTGTCCAACCTCGGAGTTGCCCATATCATCATCGCTGGGAAGACCAACCGCAGTTCCGTGAGCGCGGATAGCAACCATAGGATAATTTGCCATAAGATGATCAAGTGTGGGGGTGTGAGCCGCTGCAACAGCATTAGCTCCATTGTCGGGAGCAAGGCCTACACCGTCCATTACTATCGTGAGAAGAGGACCTTCTACACCGTTAAACTTCTTAGATTTTTCAAGATGTGCCATATTTCTGCCTTTCTTTATCTTGAGTATTTATCAAATATCTGCATCTGCAATGTACAGATGTCCGTTTTCTGTAATGTAGCGTTTTCTTTCCTGAAGTGCATCGCCAAGCAATACGTCAAACATTCTCGCAGTCTCGGCAGCATCAGTAGGAGATACTGCAATAAGCCTACGTGTCTGCGGACACATTGTTGTCTGCCACATCATACTCGGCGTGTTCTCGCCAAGTCCCTTGGAACGCTGAATGGTATATTTCTTGTTTCCGATCTTGGAGAGAATATCAACCTTTTCCTGTTCGTTGTATGCAAAATAAGTATCGGAGCCTGCTGTGATTTCAAACAGGGGTGACTCGGCAATGTAAATCTTTCCCTTTTCTATAAGAGTAGGTAGAAGTCTGTAGAACAGAGTCAAAAGAAGCGTTCTAATCTGGAAGCCGTCTTCATCTGCATCCGTACAGATTATAATCTTGTCCCATTTGAGCAGATTATAATCAAAGGTAGCAAGTCCGCCGGACTTTTTGCCCCCCTTTACCTCAACTCCGCAACCGATAACCTTAAGAAGGTCGATTATAATATCACTCGCAAAGATCTTATCATAGGTAGACTTCATACAGTTGAGAGTTTTACCGCGGACGGGCATAATTGCCTGGAAATCTGCGTTTCTGCCAAGCTTACAGCTCGTAGCAGCCGAATCACCCTCTACTATATAGACCTCGCGAACTTCCGGGTCTTTAGAGTTACAGGGGATAAACTTCTCTACTCTGTTGGAAACGTCCATAGAGCCCGTAAGCTTCTTTTTAATATCAACGCGGTGCTTGTCAAACTCTTCCTTGGAGCGTTTGTTGGCAAGAACGGTATTAACTATCGTCATTGCCTGCGACTGATTCTCAATAAGGTAGGTTTCAAGCTTCTGCTTCATACAATCGGTGAGAGCCTTGCAGATAAAAGCGTTGGTAATTGCCTTTTTAGTCTGGTTCTCGTAGGACGTCTGTGTGGAAGCAGAGTTAATAATTATGGTAAGGTTGTCCTGAATATCCGCAAAGGAAATCTTGGACTCGTTCTTTTGGTACTTATTCTGTGATTTAATGTATTTATCTATCGCATAGACGAATGCAGTCCTAACCGCCTTGTCGGGTGCACCACCGTGCTCAAGGAAGGATGAGTTGTGGTAGTATTCAGCTGTTCCCGACTGAGTAAAGCAGAAGGTGATATCAGCTTTTACCTTGTAATCGGGCATATCCTCTCTGTCGCGGCCCTTGGTTTCAAGCGACCAAGTCACGGGGTTAGTAAGACCTATTCCCTCGGTAATTACATCGATGTAGTCTGAGATACCTTTTTCGTAGTAGAATTCACTCGTCTTAAACTTGCCGTTCTCTTGCTCGATCTCAAGAATAAACTTAAGTCCGGCATTTACAAACGCT
>JAZRAE010000074.1:0-32274 GCA_045634385.1 Eubacteriales bacterium
TTGCTTGCCCCACGTCGGCTTGTTCTGCGGGGAAGGTATGCCTAATCCTTCAAGGATAGCCTTGATTTGAGACAAACTGTTGCCCTGCAAATAGTAGTCGAATATAAGCTTAACGCAAGCGGCTTGACCCTCATTGATAACGATGCAGTTTTCGTGGCGGTTATAGCCGAAAGCTATTCTTTTTTGTTCGGATGTCGGATTCATAAATACACCTCCTCGACATGGATTCTTTTCTATATTATATTATATCGTTCAAATATGCGATGGGAGTAATCGCCGCTATTTTTCCGCCGGTTTTATCTCCAAGTGTTCCATGTATCAAACCATATAAGCGAGTATCACTTGTAGTTGTCGTCATTGCCCCGACAATGCGATAACCCAAATCGAAAACAGGACCTCCGCTATATCCGCCAACTGAAGGGTTTTCTAAACATAAAAAATCACAAGGAACTTTAGTATCAAATCTTGAAAAAGTCACAAGATTAGATGAGAAAAATGACCTAAAAGTGAACGGCGTAAATTTTCCTGCTACGCCTAATCCATGAGGAAATCCTACGCAAGTTATTTCTTCATCTCTTGTTATTGCATTAGTGTTAAATTCTATTTGAGTGTACGGATAGCATCTTCCGTTAAGTAAATCAAAGTTGTTTCCAATATCTATTTCTAAACAGCTAATATCTGCTGTAGGGTGATGTTTCCAAGATAAATTGGGATTTAAAACTGTAAGTTTTCTCGTTAGTGGATTGCTTAAAGTATCGCAGTATATTATATATGCGTTTATATCAGTGTCTCTTGCTACATGTTCAGCCGTAACTAAATAACATTTGTTATCCTTTTCAATAAAAATGCCGGTCCCTATTTTTTCGCCTCCATCCGCCTGTGGGATTCGGATATTGCATACTACTGTAAAAATCTGATTTCTTGAAAGAATCATTGTTTTCACCTCCATTTTTTAATCAAACAATAATTATAATGATGCACTTAAGTATAAATTTGATGTTGCATTTTCACACATATATTATACCAAAAATCGAAGAAAAAAGCAATAGGCGAAAGTACCCTAAATTGATAAATTCGCATCAAAAAACAAGAAATTTTCAATGTGGTTTGCGGAGTATATTTTAACGCTTCTCCCATAGTTTTAACGATTACTCACACAATTTTAACGATTACCCCCATAAATTTAACGGATACCTACAATTTTAACGAATACCCATAATTTTAACGAAAGCAAAAAAAGAGCCCGTCCACCGGTGGAAAAACACACCGAAAGACGAACTCTTTTTATTGCAAACTATAATTTTTTGTTTGATAAAAGGCAAAACGCCCCTAAAAAGGTGGCAAAAATGCGAAAATTATGCCTTTTTTATCCATTTTTGCCCTAAAATATGAAAAGTGGACAGCAATAATGCCGTCCACTTAATTTGGTGCGGATGACGGGATTTGAACCCACACGTCTTGCAACACTGGAACCTGAAACCAGCGCGTCTGCCGTTCCGCCACATCCGCTTATTAAATTTGAAATTACTATGCTATAATAACATAATTGTCTTGATTTGTCAAGGGATTTATCAAGGAAATTTCCAAAAGAAAACGGTCTGTCAGCAATTGTAATATTACGGGCAGATTTCATCGCGCAGCAATTTCATTATTGTTTTTACTCGATTTATGCTACACTTATACCGTGAGGCGATCTGATGTTAAAAACATATAGATATAAGGTTGATTTTTCCGAGGCAAAACACTTCATTGAAATCCACGAAGTATTAAAACGTTATGTGGACTTTTCTGATTATTATGGCGTTCGTTTGGGTGCTCTTGGGGATCGTTTAACCGATATGCTCGGTGGAGTAAATTATATAGAGATACAGGGGTTTAGTAATATAATGAAAAAATATCCCGAGGAAAGCAAAGAAATATATAGCCTTTTGCAAGAAACAAAACACGCCTACGAAAACATGTATTCTAACCGTTTCTTTATACTACCGTGAACGAAGATGGCGCCCGTGAGGAGTTAAAGTAAAGAAGAGAAATTAGCAGTTTTGTTTAGGTGCAATATACTATTCAGCGTAGTCATTTGGAGTTCGTTGCTCAAAGATGCACTTTATGAGCTATTACCTTAAAAAAACTTTAAAAATACTTGAAATTTGTATTTTTTTATAGTATAATTAAGGTTGAAAGTATGACATCTAAAGGAGAAGTTATATATGAATGCTGATTTTGGACCAAAACATTTGTTCGGTCTTGCGTGGCTTTTGGCACTTATTGCAATAACTCTGGCTGTATTACTGATAGTAAGAAAAAAGAAAAATCTCGGTGAGAGCTTTGACAGAGCAGTTATCCGTTACACCTGCTATTTTATGTGGGCGTGGGAGATTATCAAGACGGTGCGTATGATCAATTATGCCGATTACGGACCGGTAGGCTACTATCCCTTATGGATGGCACCGTTTCACATCTGCAGTATGGGACTTTATGCATACCTCATCATTGGCTCAAAGCGTCCCGGCAAGCTTGAAAAATGGGTACGCCCCTTTGGCTACGCGGCGTTGATGCTTGTTACGTCAATTATTCTTATTATCCCCGGATCTGCACAACTCTTAGGAAATACACCGGACTGGCGATTCTGCTTTGATAACCTTTTGCCTTATCAGACCTGGCTTTATCACGGATCTTTGCTCTTCGTGTCGCTTTATATGGTGCTTTCCGGATTCTTCCGTCCCGAGTGGCGCGATCTTTACAGAAGTGCTGCGGTATTTTGCACTGTAGCGGCAGGGGCACAGCTGCTTAACTATGTTTTTGAAGGAAGCGGAGCCGATTATATGACTCTTCGTTACGGCAGAGGTAATCCGTTTGCATATCTTCTTGATGGAAATAATCCCATTCTGTATTATCTTGTTGTAGCTGCTATCGCCCTTGGAGGAACATCGCTTTTGCTCGTTATAACCAAGCTTATCATAGATATGTGTGATAAGTTCAAGGCAAAAAAGAAGTCTTTAAAAGTGCCGGAATGTATAGACACCTAAATACAAAAGTTTTAACACAGAAGGAAGCTTAAATATGCCTGCAGAGGTTTTTGGAATTGAACATTTTTTGTATATAGGTATAACGTCACTTGTTGCCGCCACAGCACTTATTTGTGCTAAAAAATATCTGAAAAATGAGCGTGGACAAGCGATATTCCTTAAGGTGCTTGGCACGCTGCTATTTATCGCAATCATTGCTAACAGACTCTCACAAGTCTTTAGATTCGGCCTTGTGAGATGGGAACAAATTATACCTGATAGCTATTGCGGCATGACAAGTCTTGTTCTTTCGTTAGCTGTATTATTTGGCAAAAAAGACAATGATGCTTTGCATTTTACTTGGATATTAGGTATTTTTGGCGGTATAAGTACGGTTATATACCCCGCGTTTATTGGACAGGGCCCTACCGTTTTTTATCTACCTACAATTTCCGGACTGTTACATCATAGCCTCAGTGCAACTGTTGCTATTGCAGTTATCCTCTTTGATTGGATACACATTACCTACAAAAAGTGGTATTGTACGTTGATCGGGTTTATGGCATATCTTTCGGTAGGAGCTTTTCTTATCGGATTCTTCGGATATTCGGATGCGTTCCATATCTACACGCCATTGCTTGATAATACACCGTTTACAACTTGGGGCATGGCGCCGATATACGCTGTCTGTTATGCACTTATACTTTTAACAGTGGAACTCGTGAGAAAAAAGAGAAATCACAAATAAAAGAATAGGCTAAGTTAAACGCTTTTAATTAAGCGGTCAACTTAGCCTATTTTATTTTTGCGTTATACTACGCTGAATGTTATAGTCGCCTCTGTTTCGGTAAGAGAATCGACTGTGAAGGTGTAGCGTAGCTGATTTCCTTCGTCGTCATAGACGGTGGGCAGGGTATCGCCCTCTGCGTATGTGAAGGTGTCCGCAGATGACTTTATATACTCGATGAGATTATCCACTGTGCCGTATTCATTCGAAGGATCCGTGTTGTTGTTATATACGTCATAATAGGTCTCACCGTCGATTACCTCTTTGTAAAGAGATGCGTTTACGTGGTATACAACAACTCCGTCGCGAAGGAAGTAACCCGCATCACCGGAATTGAGTTCTATATTTTGATAGTATACAAGCACATAGTATTCCTGATATACACCGAGTGTATCATTCCAGTTGTTAGCGATAATTATTGTGTCGCCGTTCTTTGCGAAGGAATCAAGCGTGAGAGTGACGGTCGAATCGGTCACAACGAGTCTTGACTCGGTGATCCAGCCGAGGTTAAACTTTGTGTAGGCGTTGTGATCTCCGAGCATAGTATCCATAATGTCGCATCCCTGCATAGGATCGTTTATATATTCGGTATCATAGTAATCATCTACGCCGAGCACATGACCAAACTCGTGTATGTAGGTATAGGTGTTCATTGCGCTTTTGTCGGTGTAGATTATCTCGTCATTCTCGTCGGAGCCCTCGTGGAGGAACTGATAGGATGCCCACATGTAGTCGTTGGCACTCACACCGTCATATTCATAGTAGTAGCCATCATCATCGGTATAGATGTTCCAATAACGGTATGCCCAGTAGAAGTTTTCATCTCCGACATCAAGAGTATTGATAAGGACAACTGCATCGATTATGCCGTTATTATCCGAGTCAAATTCGGAGAGATCCATTCTGCTTTCAAGATATTCAAGAGCCTCGTTGAGAATAAGCTGATCTCCGATCTCAACCTCACTACCGTAGTAGTCGTAGGTTGCATTGTAGTAATACGAGCTGTTGTTGGCGGGGCAGAACCAGAAGTCAAGCACGGTTATGTCAAGGTCTAACTGTCCGTAGCTTGAGATAAAGTAGTAGTCATGTACCGAATAGTAGTCGGTGACACCATTCTTTAAAAATGCGTTTTCAATAGCTTCGGTGGTATATCCCTTGCTTGCCGCGGTGGAGTCACGGAACTCTACTGGAATAACGAGAACTGCAGGAGAACCCGTTGTGGGACAGCCGTCAAGATAATAGCCCTGATCTGTAACGTCTTTTACGTTTGTTGCTTCGGAAAAATCTACGTTGTGTACGCCGTCCGTTCCTTCCGGAAGTCCTGCACCTGCGTTGGTAATGAGATCCACATCAGGGTCTTGACCCCCACCCGTGTTGCCGGAATCGCCTGAATTACCACCGTTTTCATCAATGAAGTATGCGTACAGATCTACAACGTAATCTCCGTCATAGTAGTAGAAGGTTACGTCTATATAGATAGTGTTATCTACAGAATAGAAGTACCATGTATCTCCATACTCATCCTCATCCGATCCGTCATAGGTGTAGAGCAAGAACAGATCAAGGTAAGCCTCAAATTCATCCTCGGTATTGCCGTAGGTGTAGAAGTTTATACCGATCTCATCCTCATATTCATATTCCTCAAGATAATACTCGTCATTCGGTATGAAGGGCAGGGGAATACCCAAGATATCGAAAATGAGGTTGAACTCCTCATCGGTAAACTCGGTATAGGTGCGGTCTGTGTCGGAGGGATTGTCGTCAACGTCCGGTGTGTTGCCACCGTTCTCGTAAGTAAGGTACGCGTATAGATCAACAACGTAATCACCTTCGTAGTAGTAGAAGGATATGTCGATATAAACGTCACCAACCGAGTAGTAATACCACGTATCTCCGTACTCGTCTTCCTCAGAGCCGTCATATGAATAGAAATCGAACAGTTCAAGATAAGCAATAAACTCGGATTCAGTATTTCCGAAGGTGTAGAAGTTGATTCCCGTTTCTTCCTCGTACGCATATGTATCGAGATAATACTCGTCATTTGGTATGAAGGGAAGGGTAATTTCGATTATATCAGAGATGAGCTCGGTTTCTTCATCGGTAAACTCGGTATAGGTATGTGTCGGGTTGCTGCCGTTTCCGTTGTCCGAGCCGCCGCTATTACCGTTATCATCTTCAATATCAGTGCTGAGTGAGGAATAGACATACAGATCAACAACGTAATCACCGTCATAGTAATAGAATGATAGGTCTATAACAACATCATCCTTTACGTAGCAGTACCAGGTGTCACCGTATGTGTCCTCATACGTTTCGTCAAGTGCGTATTCGGTGAAGAGCGCAAGATAATCTTCAAACTCGGATTCGGTATTGCCGATAGTGTAGAAGTTAATACCGTGCTCAAAGTCGTCTGTGTCATAGTATCCTTCTACGTAATATTCATTGTTTGGAATAAAGGGAATTATAACGCCAATATACTGTGTAAAGATAAACTTTTCCGCAGTGGTGAAATCCTTATAAAGCTTTGAAATTTCGGGATTGTCGCCCGGATCATCGCCGGGATTGTCGCCCGGATTATCGCCCGGATTATCGCTCGGATCATCGCCCGGATTATCGCTCGGATCATCGCTTGGTTCGTCGACTGGTTCGTCGACTGGTTCGTCGTTGGGCTTGTTTTGATTGATGTCGTTGTCAACGTCGGTATTTCCGCTGTCAGAGCTTGTAATACCAAGATTGTTGAATACTTCGTTAATCGTTGAGCATGACGTCATAATGAGCAAGCTGAATACGATCAAAAATACTATTAAAATTCTTTTCATTTTTGCCTCCGATAAAAAAGAATGTAGTTATATTACAGTTTGAAATAAAGCTTGAGTATACGGTCACTTAGCCGTGAATGTGATCGTTACGTTATCCTCTGAGACCGAAACCACCGTGAAGGTATATCCGAGCATTTCACCCGAATCAAGATAGGTGTCGGGCAGGACATCTCCTTTAGCGTAGGTGTAGGTGTCGTTATCTGACAAGACGTATTCGATAAGATTGTTTACCGTTCCGTACTTTGTTGATGCCGATGTGTTATTGTTGTATACGTTATAAACCTCCTCACCGCTTGACGTGTCACAGTACAGCGATGCGTTGACGTGGTATACAACTACTCCATCGGTATCGAAGTATCCTTCACCACTCGGATTTAGTCCCGTGTTTTTGTAATATGAGAGGACGTAGTATTCCTGATATGCCCCGAGCTTATCATCCCAATTGTTTGCAATGATTATTGTGTCACCGTTCGTGCTGAAATCACGGAGGGTAAGGGTAACGCTTGAGTCGGTAACAACAAGACGCGACTTAGTTATCCAACCGAGATTGAACTTGGTATACGCATTGTGATCGCCTAAGGCCATATCCATAATATCGTATCCCGACATTGGATCATCGATGTATTCTGTGTCGTAGTAGTCGTCCACACCGAGAATGTGCCCGAACTCGTGTATGTATGTGTAGGTATTCATTGCAGGATCGTCGAAATACGAGAAACCTTCTTCATCACGTTTTTCATGTAAGAATTGATATGACGCCCATACAAAGTCATAGGCATAAACTCCGTCATATTCATAGCACTCACCGTTATCATCGGTGTAATAATTCCAATATCTGTATGCCCAATAGAAGTCCTCATCGCTAACATCAAGCGTGTTGATAAGTACTACGGCATCTATCGTTCCGTTGCCGTCCGAGTCGAATTTTGACAGGTCCATAATGTCCTCGAGATAATCAAGAGCCTCGTCAAGGACAAGCATATCTCCGATTTCGGTCAACTCACCGTCGATCTCGTCGGTCGCACGGTAGTAATATTTGCTTCTTTGCTCGGGCATAAACCAAAAGTCAAGCACGGTTATGTCAAGATCGAGCTGTCCGTAGCTCGATGTAAAGTAGTAGTCGTATACCGAATAATAATCAGTCTTTCCACCCTTCAAAAAGGCGTTTTTAATAGTATCGGTGGTGTATCCGCGGCTCGCAGCAGTTCTATCCGAGAATTCAACGGGTACTACGAGAACCGCAGGAGATCCCGTAGTGGGGCAGCCGCCTACGTAGTCACCTTGATCGGTAACGTTTTTGACGTTTTCTGCCTTTGTGAGATCTACGTTGTATACTCCTTCTTTACTCTTAGGCAGACCTTTTCCGTCATTGGTTATTACCGCATTTTCCGATGCTATATGATCGCCGCCCTCAAGATCTGTGCTGAGCGATGAGTATACAAACACATCTATGTATTTGATAAAGAATAAGCGATAGTATGAGATCTCCACCACCACGTCATCCTTAATATATCTGTACCACTCGTCACCAAACTCATCTACGTAGCTTTTTGCAAGAGTGTAGTCGGAGAACATATCGAGGTATGCGATAAACTCATCCGCGGTGTTTCCCTCGGTATAGTAGTTTATTCCGTGCTCATAGTCATCTAAGTAGTAGTAGCCCTCAAATGAGTATTTGTCACATGGGGCAAAGGGAATAATTGCACCTATATACTCATTGAACAGAGACTTTTCATCATCGGTGAAGTCGGTGTACTCATATACTCCCGCACCGTTTTTATCAATGTGTACAAACGGAAGATCAATTTCATTTACTACCGTCATTACTGTGTCACAAGAAGAAAGACAGAGGACGGTCAAAATAACCAATATAACTGTAAATGTTCTTTTCATATATTCCTCCGTGATTTGTTAGTTTATTCCATTGTAGCACCCGCGTGTGCTTGCGCGCAATAGTTTTTAATGTAAATTTACAAAATATTTCTATTTCGTTGAAAAATGAAGAAAAATATGCTATAATATTTTCGATAAATGATTTGCGGAGAATATTTATGATCAAAATTGACAATCTGACAAAAATATATAAGGCAAAGGCTAAGACCGAGTGCCGAGCTATCGACGGCATCAGTTTAACGTTACCCGAGCGCGGCTTGATCTTTGTGCTTGGTAAGAGCGGATCGGGAAAATCAACTTTGTTAAATCTTATAGGCGGACTTGATTCCTTTGACAGCGGCGACATCGTAAGCTTTGGTAATTCACTTGCATCATTCAAGGAACGCGATTACGAAGCGTACAGGAGCAGCTTTGTCAGCTTTATATTTCAGGATTATCATCTTATCGATGAGCTTACTGTGCTTGAGAATGTGACTCTCTTTAATTCGGACGATCCTGATCCCGAGTTCCTTTTCTCAACTTTACATACGGTCGGTATGGAGGAATACGTAGACAGATATCCCTCCGAGTTGTCC
Source organism: Eubacteriales bacterium (assembly GCA_045634385.1). Lineage (GTDB taxonomy): Bacteria > Bacillota > Clostridia > Oscillospirales > CAG-272 > UBA1740. The sequence goes on from JAZRAE010000074.1 coordinate 9,080, forward strand.
GGAGGACAGAAGCAGAGAGTGGCTATAGCCAGGGGAATAATGAAGGATCCGAGAGTTATTCTTTGCGATGAACCGACGGGTAACCTCGATCGCAAGACCTCGCGGCAGATACTCGAGCTTCTGAAGGAACTATCTAAGGATAAGCTCGTGATAATAGTTTCACATAATCTTTCCGAGGCGGAGACCTTTGCGGACAGAATAATTGAGCTCGCGGACGGTCACATAGTCGAGGACAGAACCAAGGATAGTTTCTATAAGGACGGCTTTGTTATAGAGGACGGTACTGCAACTCTTCCTTACCACGAAAAAATGAATGATGAGGAGCTTGATGCACTCAACAAGGCGATAAAAAGCGGTGAGGTGCACTCTATCAATCAGCGCTCGTCGGGATTTGAGAATACCGAGATTGAATACGTGGTACAAAAACGTGATTTAACCTTGAGTAAGCTCGGCGGCAAGAACCTGTTCCGCTTATTCAAAAAGTTCTTTTTCTCAAAGTACCGCGCTGCAATATCCACAGTGATCATCTCTATAATAATGTTCGGTGTTTTCGCAGTTGTACAGTCTGTTACCAACTTCAATGCTATAAAAGCTCTTGAGGAAGAAATGAGCGAGAAAAACTCGGTTATGGTTATCGAGAGGGATTACTCATCATTTCCTATGAATATTTATGACGATCTGTCTTTTCTCGACTCGAAAAATACCTATCCTATGTACAGTCAGACTATATGGCTGAATAACGATTACGGAAGTTCTTGGGACCACGGCTATAGAATGTCTGATGACAAGAATCTCTCGGAGCTTTACATACACGAGAATTACGGACTCCTTCTGTGTGACAAGGACTACCTTGTTGATTTATTCGGTGCTGACGGTGAATTGAAGCTTGCTGCAGGCAGTCTTGAGGATGCATACGGCTCGGGAATTATCATTACGGATTATTTTGCAGATTCCATAATCAAGCATGAGATCGCCAACGGCAAGGCAAGGTATCTTACATATGACAAGATCATCGGCGTTTTCGTTCCCGCGGGTGTAAACTGTGCCTGCCGTATAGTCGCTATCATAGATACCGATTACGAGGAAGAATACAAGGATATATTTGATACCTATGATGAGTATATGAAATCCGAGGACGAGCTTGAGCTTGAAGACATAAAAGAGATCATCTCCGAAAATCCGATATACGTTGATTTTATTGACGATATCAAAATCAACTTGGGTGTGGCGTATTCCCTTAATCCGAATTATTTGGACGCCTTTAATCTTTCGGAGACCTCTCTTGTAAAAACGTACGAACTTTATTTTTCTGCGAATGATAGGGAGATTTTGGGTTCAAATCTGAATTATGCATCCACTATGTCAACGCCTCTTGGTTCTGATCACGTCAATGACGGTGAGATCGGTCTGCCTTTTGAGATATATAACGCACTCTTCGAGACGGAATACACCGAGAAGGATGCCAACGTCTTGAATTTGGTTGAACAAAAAGAAATCAAGATTAAGAGATATCTTGATAACGATCCGCAAAAGGGAATGGTATATGAGATGACATTTACCGTTTCATTCCTCACCGGCTCACGCATGGTCATAAGCGAAGGAGATATGCTTCAACTAAAGCGTGCAGATTGGCAGCCGTCGAGAATATATATCAAAGAGGCGAATAACGTAGAGGCGATACTTGAGTTCTGTACTGAGAATGATTATCATCTCGTGTCAAGAGAACAGAAAAATATGCAAAGACTCGATGAGATAATCACTACGTTCCGTGATCTTTTTGTTCTGCTTGAGGTGAGTATAATTATCTTGATCGCCATCTATCTCGTCTATTTCGGAATCAGAAGCATAAAGCAAAACAGCTATCAGATAGGTGTTATAAAGGCACTTGGAGGCAGGACAAGGGATGTTGGTATTATATTTGTTCTTAAGACCTTTATTATTGGTGCACTGATTGCTTTTATCTCTATCTTCATTGCAACGGGATTCATTGATCTTGCGGACAAAGTTTTGGTCGCTTCAATAGAGGAGGTTATCGGAATGAGGCTTGTCGATCTTTCGATAATCAAGGCAGTTCCCGCCGTGCTTGTAGTTGATGCATTGATGGTTGTTGCGCTTTCATTTGTATCAGCACTGGTGCCGACAATTCTTCTAAAGAAAATAAAACCGGTGGATATAATCAAGGCGAAGGAATAATTGAAAATAAAAAGTTTTTTGCGCGGTTTGTCATTCAAACCGCGCATTTTGTAATGTTAAGTTGTCGAAATTTGCAATTAATTTTGTTTAAAATGAAATGTGCGTGATTTATACTTTGTCAAAATGTTAAGTGGCTAATATAGAGGATGAATCATTATCAAACAGTTGTATTTTTCAAAGCTTACGTTCGGTGTAAACAAACAATTAATTTTTAAAAATTTACTTGATTTAGCCGAGCGTTTGTGGTATAATAAGCGTTAATCTTTTGTTTTTTGATTATGTCACTTGAAAAGGAGTATAGATATGATTTTTGGAAGACACATTAACAAGTATTATATTAAGTATTCATATCTGCTCATTGGCGGTGTGCTTGCGCTTTTGCTTGTTGATTTTATGCAGCTGAAGATTCCGGAGCTCTACCGCATGGTTCTTGAGGGAATGCAGTTTGGAATGGTAGAAATATCCGATGGTCTTTACAGGACCTTTGATATGGATTTTCTGCTTGATTACATTTGTAAGCCGTTGCTTCTTATTATACTTTCTCTTGTCTTTGGCCGCTTCTTATGGAGAATCTGTCTTTTTGGTGCAGGAATCCAGGTAGAGACCGATCTTAGATCGGAGATGTTCAACAGGGCAAAGCACTTGTCTCAACAGTATTACCAGAGAAATAAGGTTGGTAATATGATGTCACTCTTTACCAACGATCTTGAGACTATACAGGAGTGCTTCGGCGACGGTGTGCTTATGTTTGCCGATGCTATGCTTCTCGGTCTTCTTGCTATCTACAAGATGGCGAGAATGAATCTTGTGCTTACTCTTTTATCCCTTATTCCCATGGCGATTTTGCTCGCGGTCAGCACGATTGTAGGCAAGCATATGATGAGAAAGTGGGAGGCGCGTCAGGAGGCTTTCTCTGCGCTTTCCGATTTTGCACAGGAGAACTTTTCCGGTATCGCAGTCATCAAGGCGTTTGTTAAGGAATTCCGAGAACTTTGGGCATTCAAGAAGCTGAATAAGGATAACGAGAAGGCGAATATTGAGTTTACCAAAAGCTCGGTGCTCTTACATATATGTGTTACACTTTTTGTTGAGTCTGTTATCTGTATTATTCTTGGCTACGGCGGATATCTCGTCTACAAGGGACATTTTAATGCCGCGCAGCTCATTGAGTTTATCAGTTATTTTAACTCTATAATTTGGCCTATTATGGCTGTATCACAGCTCATAGATATGTCATCTCGAGGTAAGGCATCTCTTAAGAGAGTTGGTGAGCTTTTAGATGCTACTATTGATGTAAAGGATGGGGAGCGTGTAGAGGAAATCGACTTTATCCGCGGTGATATCGAGTTTAAAAACCTCACCTTCCGCTATCCCGATGCAGACTATGATGCACTTGAGAACGTTTCCTTCTCGATCGAGGCGGGTGAAAACGTCGGCATCATCGGTAAGACAGGTGTCGGAAAGACAACTATAGTCGATCTCATATTGAGAACCTATAACGTTCCCGACGGTTCGCTCTTCATCGACGGACACGACGTAAATACTATTCCAATCAAGACGGTGCGTAAGTATTCTGCTTACGTTCCGCAGGACAACTTCCTCTTTAGTGACACTATCGAGAACAATATTGCTTTTGCTACCGACGGCGGTAATCTCGACGATGTTATCAAAGCTGCAAAGCTTTCCGACGTTCACGGCAATATTTCAGAATTCCAGGATCAGTATTCTACTATCCTCGGTGAGCGCGGTGTTACGGTTTCGGGCGGACAGAAACAGAGAATATCCATTGCCCGCGCACTTATGAAGGATGCAAATATACTCGTGCTTGACGACTCTGTATCTGCGGTAGACACGGAGACCGAGCGCGTCATTATATCCAATCTCCGAGAGAACAGACGCGGCAAGACCACCATTCTTATTGCTCACAGAATTTCCACAGTTGAGAAGATGGACAAGATCATATTTGTTGACGACGGAAAGGTAATCGCGGTCGGATCTCACGAAGAGCTTTTGACAAGCTGTCCCGAATACGCTACTATGGTTGAACTCCAAAAGCTCGAGGAAGAGAAGGAGGGCGTGTAAAATGTATGAATATTATCCTCTCCTGATTGTCGGTGCTATAATTGGCACGTTCGCCCTTGTCTTCATACTTGCTTACGCTCTTATGAAGAACAAAAAAGAGGCTATCGGATTTGACCGTAATATCAAGGATATTGAAATTGTTAAGCGTTTGCTTAAATATGCAAAACCGCATATAAAGAGCTTTATCCTTGTTGGATTTATTATGTTGTTCTCGATCTCGTATGAGATCATATCGCCTCTGCTTATCGGTAAGATAGAAAAGCTTCTTTCGTCTGACTTTGAAATGTCAAGGCTTCTCGCATACGTTGCTGTCTATGCCGGTATTCTTATTATCTCTCTTGTTTCAACATACGTTCAGTCACTCGTTCTTCAGAAGGTGGGACAGCGGATACTTTCAGATCTTCGCGAGGACACGTTTATGCATATTGAGAGCCTTTCTCACGCTCAGTTGCATAAGATTCCCGTAGGAAAGCTGGTTACGAGAGTTGCAAACGATACCAACGCAATTTCCATGATGTTCACAAATCTTCTTGTGAACCTCGTTAAAAACGCATTTACCATATTCGGTGTGCTCGGAGCAATGCTCCTTCTCAACTATCAACTCACTCTTATGGTGCTGTGCTTTGTTCCGTTTATTCTTCTTTTCACGATCATTTTCAGGAAGTTCACACGCCGCGCTTTCCGCAGGGTAAAGGATGGTACAACGGATATCAACACCTTCCTTTCCGAGAACCTTTCCGGTATCAAGATTACACAGATCTTCAATCGCGAGGAGAGAAAGGCGGAAGAGTTTGAGAAAAAGAACCGCCACCTCGCTACGGCTAAGCATCAGCAAATATTGGTATTTGGTATATTCAGACCTATGGTCTATATGCTGTATATTTCATCCGTGCTTGCGCTTCTTTACCTTTCCGCACGCGGAATGATAAAGGATACAACCTTCCTTGGACAGAAGATTACCAGCGATATCCTCGTATCCTTCTATATGTATACTTCAAAGTTCTTTAACCCAATACAGAACCTTGCGGAGCAGTTCAACAGACTCCAATCTGCCTTTGCTTCTGCAGAGAAGATATTTACCATACTTGATATGCAGCCTGAGGTTGTGGATTCTGATGGTGCTATCGAGCTTGACGAGGTCAAGGGGGATATCGAGTTTAAGAACGTGTGGTTTGCATATAACGAGGGCGAGTGGGTGCTTAAAGATGTTTCATTTAAGGTTAATGCCAAGGAAACGGTTGCCTTTGTCGGATCTACCGGCTCGGGCAAGACCACTATTCTTTCGCTCATATGCCGTAACTACGATATACAAAAGGGACAGATACTTATTGACGGAATTGATATAAAGGATATTAAGATATCCTCGCTCCGCCGTCATTTCGGACAGATGCTCCAGGATGTGTTCCTCTTCTCCGGTACGATACGCTCAAACATTATTCTTCGCGATGAGTCTATCACCGATGATGAAGTAAACAAGACCTGTAAGTACGTAAATGCAGATCACTTTATCGATAAACTCGCGGACGGTCTTGACGAGGAGGTACGAGAGAGAGGCAACAACTTCTCCGCCGGTCAAAGACAGCTTCTTTCTTTTGCGAGAACCATCGTTCATAAGCCGTCTGTTATCATACTTGATGAGGCAACAGCAAACATCGATACCGAGACCGAGCTTCTCATCCAGGATTCTCTTGAGAAGATCAAGTCGATAGGTACTATGCTTATTGTCGCACACCGCCTTTCTACCATTCAGCACGCAGATAAGATAATCGTCCTATCCCACGGCGAAATTGTTGAGGAGGGCAACCACTTCGAGCTGCTCGCTAAAAAAGGCAGATACTACGGCCTCTATATGCTTCAGTTCGAGAAAGAGAAGCTTTCCGGATTGCATGCGCCCGGGGCGAATACAATCTAACTTCGACGAAGTAGAAATATAACTTTCCGTAAGGAAAATATAACTATCTCGCACGGCGGTATAATATAACTTTACCGAGGGGAAAATATATCTTTTGCAATCGGCAAAAATATAACTCATAACTTCCAAAGCGCAGACAGGCACAAAGCTTCGTCTGCGCTTTTTACATACGTCCTTAATAACAGTTGAATTTTCTTTTGAAATATGATACAATATAAAAGCGAACAAAATAGATAGTTAATTCAAACGATTGGAGCTTAATAAAATGTTGAAATTTATTTGTTACCCGAAGTGTACCACCTGTCAGAAGGCACAGAAGTGGCTTGACGAAAATAAAATAGATTATGAATTAAGAGATATAAAGCATGATAATCCCAACTATGATGAGCTTCTTATGTGGTACAAGAGAAGCGGATTACCGCTGAAAAAGTTCTTTAACACAAGCGGACTTTTGTATAAATCCCTTGATCTAAAAAACAGGCTTTCAAGTATTAAAGAAGAAGAAATGCTCAAGCTTCTTGCAAGTGACGGTATGCTCGTTAAGCGTCCGTTACTTATCGGTGACGATTTCGTTCTCGTTGGCTTCAAGGAATCCGAGTGGAACGATGCTTTAGGTGAGTGAACTATTGAATATTCTGTGAAATAATGTCTTTAGTGCCTAGAGATAGACTGATCCGATAAATCAAATCTTAACAAACGAACAAATATTAAATCTTAAATACTAACCGCCTGCCGAAACGGGCGGTTTTTTAATGGAAGTTAGTATATCGCAATCTCATTCGTTCTGCTACGCGTGATTTTTCCAAGCTTGAGCCTGCTATCTTTAGGAAATCTCGCGGCATCCACCTTTCCGAAAAGGGGGGGAAGGGATGCACTGATCCTCCCAATTTTGGAAGGTGGCATCAGGCGGCTGACGGATGAGGTTTACCTAAAAGGCTTAACAACAGTATTGCTTTTCACTAAAACGCATTAAATCTATTAGTTGTATTAAATATTTAAAATATTTAACGGATAACTTTCTAAAATCCTATTTACAAATCGAAAAAAATGTGTTAAAATATATGATGGCTATAAATTGGTCGGAGGGTAAAATGCGTATAGACAAGCTTTTATCGGATATGGGCCTTGCGACGAGAAGCGAGGCGAGAGCCGCATGTAAATCGGGACAGATCATAGTGGACGGAAAAGCCGTTAAAGACTCGTCTTGCCACGTTGATCCCGAGAGGCAGTCAATAGTTTTTCGCGGCAGGGAAATATCCTATCGCAAGTACACCTACGTGATGTTAAACAAGCCCGAGGGGTATGTCAGCGCGACGGAGGACTCAAAGCTGCCGGTAGTTACAGAGCTGCTCGATACCGAGCTTCGTAAGATGGAGCTCTTTCCTGTAGGCAGGCTTGACAGAGACACTACGGGACTTATGATACTCACCAATAACGGACCGCTTGCTCACCGTGTTTTATCACCAAAGCATCACGTACCTAAGGTTTACCGCTTCACTGCGGCAGAACCTATGATGGATGGAGTTGAGGCAAAATTTCGTGACGGAGTAACTCTCGCCGACGGGTACGAATGTAAGAGTGCTATTATAGAGCTTGACTCAGACCGTATGGGCGGATTTATCACACTTACCGAGGGGAAGTACCATCAGATAAAAAGAATGGTTGCATCCACTCATAACAGAGTTGTGACACTTGAGCGTATATCCTTTGGAGATATTGAGCTTGACACTTCGCTATCTCGCGGAGAGTACAGACTGCTCACCACTGAGGAAATTGCCACGCTTGAGGGGCATATGTGAAAAGAGCTTGGCGCATTCAAGAATATTTTGCAATGCATAAAGCTGTTAAATGTAAACTAAAATTGTTATTTTTCATCTTTTAAGGAGATCTTATGGATATTTTAAAGACACTGGCGCAGGAATTCAGCGTCAAAGAGGAACAGGTTGAGGCAACCGTTGCGCTCATCGACGAGGGTAATACCATACCCTTTATTTCAAGATACCGTAAGGAGGTTACCGGCGGTCTTGACGACACCACACTTCGTGAGCTTAACGACAGACTTTCTTACCTTCGTAACTTGGAGGAGAGAAGAGCAACCATCTCCGCTCTTATCGAGGCACAGGAAAAGCTTACTCCCGAGATCACTTTTGCGCTCAATAATGCAAAGACTCTCGTAGAGCTCGAGGATATTTACAGACCCTTCAAGCCCAAGAGATCCACTCGTGGTTCTGTAGCAAGAGCAAAGGGACTTGAGCCTCTCGCACAGTATATTATGGAGCAACGCGACAGCTATGATCCTGCTATCGACGTATATGCCGAGGAGTTCATCTCAGAGGAGGAGGGCAAGGAGGTTCCCGACGTTAAGGCGGCACTCCAGGGCGCATCCGACATCATCGCAGAGGACGTTTCCAACGATGCAGAGATCCGTAAGCTCCTCAGAGCCTTCACTATGGCAAACGGCTCTATTACCACAAAGGGTACTACAGAGGAATCCTCTGTTTACGATAACTACTACGACTTCTCCGAGCCTATTAAGAAGCTCAAGGGACACAGAGTTCTCGCTATCAACCGCGGCGAGAAGGAAGACTTCCTCAAGGTCAGCGTAACTCTTAATAAGGATGAGGGTATCGCACAGCTTGTATCCAAGGTTATTACCAATAAGCAGTCTGCTGCGCTTCCTTACCTTATGGAGACTCTTACCGACGCGTACGACAGACTCTTGTTCCCCGCGATCGAGAGAGAAGTACGTACCAGCCTCTTCGACGATGCTTGTGAGGGCGCGCTCAAGGTATTCTCCGAGAACCTTCGCAACCTCCTTCTCGTATCTCCCATCAAGGGCAAGGTGGTTCTTGGCTACGACCCCGGCTACGGTCACGGCTGTAAGCTTGCGGTAGTAGATCAGACCGGTAAGGTGCTTGACACCGCGGTTATCTATCCCTTCCGCTCCAAGGGCAGAGACAACGAGGACGATCTTGAGAAGTCCAAGACTATCGTTCTCCGCCTTGTAAAGCGTCACAACGTTGATATTATTTCCATCGGTAACGGTACAGCATCCCGTGAGTCCGAGAGATTTATAGCAGAGAGAGTTCTTCGCGATCCCCTCTGTCCCAAGGGTGTTAAGTACACCATCGTTTCCGAGGCAGGTGCTTCGGTTTACTCCGCATCCAAGCTTGCGGCTGAGGAATTCCCCGAGTTCGACGTTATGCAGCGTTCAGCTGTATCCATCGCTCGTAGACTCCAGGATCCCCTCGCAGAGCTTGTAAAGATCGAGCCCAAGGCTATCGGCGTTGGCCAGTACCAGCACGATATGAAGCAGAACAGACTCACAGACACTCTCGGCGGCGTTGTTGAGGACTGTGTAAACGGTGTTGGCGTTGACCTTAACACTGCATCCTACTCGCTTCTTTCCTACGTTTCGGGTATTAACGCAACTGCGGCAAAGAATATAGTTAAGTATAGAGAAGAAAACGGTGAGTTCAAGTCTCGTCAGCAGCTTCTCAAGGTGCCCAAGATTGGTGACAAGGCATTCCTTCAGTGCGCCGGCTTCCTTCGTATCCCCGGCGGTAGAATCATTCTTGACAACACCGGTGTTCACCCCGAGTCCTACGCTATCGCAGAGGATCTTCTTTCCCGCTTCGGCTTCACCACCCAGGATGTAGGAACCGCAAACCTTGCTCTCCTTAAGTTCAAGGCGGAGCAGTACGGCACTGCAAAGCTTGCAAAAGAGCTCGGTTGCGGTGAGCCCACCCTTCTTGACATTATCGGTGAGCTTGAGAAGCCCGGCCGTGACATCCGTGACGATGCTCCCGCGCCCATCCTCTCCACCGACGTGCTTGAGATCACAGATCTTCAGCCCGGTATGCAGCTCAAGGGTACTGTTCGTAATGTAATCGACTTCGGTTGCTTTGTAGATATCGGTGTTCACCACGACGGCCTTCTCCACATCTCCGAAATGTCGGATAAGTTCGTTAAGCGTCCTTCCGATCTCTTCTCCGTAGGTGACGTTATTGACGTAATTATTAAGGACGTTGACCTCAAGAAAAATAGAATTGCTTTGACCAGAAAGGGAATGGGTAAGTAATTTTCTCGGATGAGAAAATTACAGTTATATTCGCCTGAGGGCGAGTTCTATTGCCAAAGCAGTTATATTGCCTTTGGCAGTTCTATTCGCTGCGCGAGCGTATTAGAAAACAACTGAGTGTTGTTTTTCCGCGAGCGTGACCGACCCGCAGCGATAAAACTACGCCTTCGAGCAGAAGAACGAGAAATTTACCTCAAAATTCCCACGATCATTGAGTACTGCAATTGAATAGTAAGTTTTCAATAAAAAGGCGTATGGATTGACTCTGTGCGCCTTTTGCTTTTGACAGAAGAACGACAAATCTACCTCAAAATTCTCTCAATTATTTTTACTGCAGTAAAAACAGTTAGATTTTAGTAATAAGACGAGTGGATTAGCTCTGTACGCCCTATTTTTTATATTTTTTCAAAAAGTTTTATAAAAGTTAACACAAAGTGTAAAAAATGTGCTATACTAATTATAATGGGTTATTATACGGCCGAGCAAACTGCGACATTTGCGACAGCAAATTCATAACGCTCGCACCGTCAGCTCATAACTTTTATTTTGGGGGAAGGAAATGTTTGGATACGTAAAGCCGGATATAAAAGAGCTGCTTGTTAAAGAGCATGAGTTTTACAAGTCTACCTATTGCGGTATCTGCCGTTCAATGAAAAAACATACAGGCGCGCTTTCTCCCGTGACTATCACTTATGACAGCGTATTTTTAGCACTTGTGCGTATGGCGTATATCCCCGATTCCGAGCTTTCTTCGTCTATGAGACGGTGTATAGCACACCCCGCAAAGAAAAAGTGTATGCTTAGTGATAACTCTGCAATAGAGTACACCGCACGTGCATTTGCGATCCTCTCTTACTACAAAATGCAGGATGATCTTGCAGATGAGGGCTTGGCAAAAAGGATGCTCGTCAATTTGACTCGGCCTATTCTCGCTTCTGCAAAAAAACAAGCGGATCTTGAGTCACTTGCCGAAATCGTGAAGGACAGACTCCTAAAGATAACTGAAATTGAGAGGAAAAGATGCCCCTCAATAGATGAGCCGGCAGAACTTTTCGGTGAACTACTCGGTGAGATATTTGCCTACGGTCTTGAAGGCTCGGACCGACTTGTTACCTACGAGTGTGGATATCATCTCGGTAAGTTTATCTTGCTTGCAGATGCGATAGACGATTATGACGATGACCGCAAAACGGGTAAGTATAATCCGTACGTTATAAGCTACGGAGGTCAAGACCTGACACGCGAAAACAAGCAAAATGTAAAAACAGCTTTACTTATTGAGTGTAAAAAGCTCGAAAACGCGGTAAATCTGATTCCGTTCGGAAACAAGATTACCGTAGAAAACATAGTAAGAAATATTATTTATCTCGGACTTACAAAGAGGATAGAATTCCTCGATAAGGACGGTGAGGAGGTTATAAAATGAAAGACCCCTATTCAATACTCGGTGTTCCTTATGGAGCGAGTGACGAGGAGGTAAAGAACGCGTACAGAAATCTTGCGCGCAGATACCATCCGGATAATTATGATGACAACAATCCTTTAAAGGAGCTTGCAAAGGATAAGATGCAACAGATCAACGCCGCATATGACGAGATTCAGCGTGACAGGATCTCATCCGATAAATCTTCATCGGGCACTTCATATTCCGGTAGTTCCTACTCGGGCGGATATACCTCGGGCAATTCTTCGTCCGGAATCTACGCGACAATCAGACAGAAGATCAACGAGAGAAAATACCGCGAGGCAGAGGAATTGCTTATGAGCGTCGGAGAGTTTGACCGTACCGCAGATTGGCATTTCCTCAATTCTGTGTGCCTTATGCAGAGAGGTAAGACCGCAGATGCTATGCGTGAGCTTGAGCTCGCCTGTACAATGGATCCGACCAACCTTGAATATCAGAAGGCAAAGGAGATGTTCAATACAGCAGGTTCTCGCTACGGCAGTACCTACTACGGTGATGGCGGAAGACGTTACCGCTCTTCAAGCGACGATGCTTGCGATTGCTGTATGAATCTTATGTGTCTTGACTGTCTGTGCGAGTGCATGGGCGGAGATCTCATTCCTTGCATCTGACATGAAGGAGACAAAAAAGCTGACTCTCAGCGCTATGATCGTTGCGCTCGGGACGGTGTTTATGGTGCTCGGTGCGGTTATTGAGGTGTTTGACCTTACCGCCGTTGCGCTCACATCCGTACTCGTGGCATTCGTGTATATTGAGCTTGGCTCGCCTTATACATGGCTCGTGTGGATATGCACGACTCTTACCGCGTTTCTGTTCTACCAGCATAGTCCGATGTGGTTTATTTACCTTGTTCTCTTTGGCATCTACCCGATACTGAAGGGATATATCGAAAGGTTGAAGCGTCCGTTTTGGTTGCCGATAAAGCTTCTTTTCGGCAACACCGCCTTCGTAGTAATGCTATTCGGTCTTCAGCTTATCACGGGACTGCCGTTTATTAATCCCGACGAGTCCTTCTTCGGCATAACGGGTAAGGCAGTCTACATATTGACGTGGGTAATATTTAATTTTGCATTTGTGCTATACGATTACTTTGTAACTGTGATGGTGCGCTTCTATATGATAAAATTGCGCCACAAGTTCAAAAATATACTAAAATAAGGAACAAATATGACAAAGGTTGCATTTATCTCCCTCGGTTGCTCAAAAAATCTTGTTGATACCGAGGTTATGCTTCACAACTTATACAAAGACGGCTTTGAGGTGACCTTCGAGCCTGAAGAAGCAGAAATAGTTATTATAAACACCTGCGGATTTATTGAGAGCGCAAAGCAGGAAGCTATTGACAATATTCTGGATGCAAATGAACTAAAGCAGTGGGGAAAGTGCAAGCACCTCATCGCTACGGGATGTCTTGTTGAAAGGTATCGTGAGCAGGTGATGGAGGAACTGCCCGAGCTTGATGCACTTGTCGGTATCGGAAGCCTTGAGGATATCGGTGAGGCTTGCCGTGCTGTGATGCGCGGTGAAAAATATACATCCTTCAAGGACAAGAATACCTCGCCTCTTGGCGGCGGAAGGATTCTCACAACAGCACCTCACACCGCTTATCTTAAGATCGCGGAGGGGTGTGATAACCGCTGTACCTACTGTGCGATACCGCTTATCCGCGGCAAGCTCAGAAGCCGTACTATTGAGGATATAGTACACGAGGCAATGGAGCTTGACAGAGCAGGTGTAAAGGAGCTTAATCTTATAGCGCAGGACACCTCGCGCTACGGTCTTGATCTGTACGGTGAGTATAAGCTCGCGACACTCGTTAGGGAAATCACGAAAAATACCGCAATTCCGTGGATCAGGCTTCTTTACTGCTACCCCGATAAGATAACAGACGAGCTTATTGAGGAATTCAACTCAAATCCGAGGCTCGTAAAGTATATGGATATTCCTGTTCAGCATATTGCAGATCCTGTCCTTAAGAGGATGAACCGACACGGCGGAAAGCAGCTTATCATTGACACTATAAAAAAGCTTCGCGACAGAGTTCCTGGTATCACATTGAGGACCACTGCTATGGTTGGCTTCCCGGGTGAGAGCGAGGAAGATTTCGTTGAGCTTTGCGAGTTTGTTAAGGAAACACGCTTTGACAGATTCGGTGCTTTTACTTATTCTCCCGAGGAGGATACCGAGGCGGCGCTTATGCCGGACCAGATTGACGAGCAGGTAAAACAGGATAGATATGACATTCTTATGCAGACACAGCTCACGGTTGCAGAGGATTTGAACAATGCAAAGATAGATAGAGAAATTACGGTTATTACCGATGGCTACGATGCGGTAGCGGAGATCTATTTCGGCCGTTCCGAGGCGGATGCTCCCGACGTTGACGGCAAGGTCTACTATAGAGCAGAGAAGGGAAAATATACCTTTGGCGACTTTGTAAAGGTTAAGATTACCGAGGCTCTTGATTACGATCTGATCGGTGACGATATTACTTAAGGTATATTTTGGAGGACATTATGAAAAATAAAATGAACGTTCCGAACACTCTGTCGCTTGTACGCGCTTTGCTTGTTCCTGTATTTGTTGCAACATTGCTCTTTATGAGAAATATACCCGTTTGGTGCTGCATTGTGCCCACTGTAGTTTACATTTTAACGGGTTTAACCGATATGCTTGATGGAAAGATTGCGAGAAAGTATAATCTCGTTACCGATTTTGGCAAGTTTATCGATCCGCTCGCAGATAAGTTTATGGTTATCGGATCGGCTATCGCGATCCTCGTGTGGATGATGCTTAACGGCGAGACCAAGCTCGCGCTCGTGTTCGTGTGGGTGGTGCTCATCATCCTCCTTCGTGAGCTCGGCGTTACCTCACTCCGTCTCGTCGTGGCGGGAAAGAGCGGTATAGTCGTCGCGGCGTCTATGCTCGGTAAGATAAAGACCGTCTCCCAGATGGTCGGCACCGTGGTTATCCTCATGGAGCCTGTGATTCCTTTCTTTAACGAGAATCATATTCTTTCTTATATCTGTATGCTCGTTATGGCGTTTACCACCGTCTTCTCAGGTATCGATTACCTTAAAGCGTACTTGCCTCATATAAGCGAGGATATGTGATAGACTCACTCACGCCGTACACCCCGGATTATTGCGCAAGTAAATAACAATATAAAGGAGACTCACTATGTCAAAGCTTTTTAATCAGCCCGTTACGTCGCAAAGACAGCATTATGAGCAGCAGTACAGGATTTCGAGATCGAATCTTCTTGCGGTAGTTGTCTTCACCGCGATCAATTTGTTGCTCCTCGTCACCAACGCTAACGTCTACTTCCTCTTCTCCGCATATATTCCACAGCTCATAGCTTCTACCGGTATGTACATGACGGGCAAATTCCCGCCCGAATATTACCTCGAGGATATGGTATTCCTCGACAGCTCCGTTTTCGTCATTCTTCTTGTTATTGCCTTCGCGGTTACGCTCCTGTACCTTTTGGCGTGGTATAAGTCGAAGGACAGACATTCGGGCTGGCTCGTATTCGCTCTCGTTATTTTCGGTGTCGATACGCTCCTTATGTTCGACGGCTTCACCTTAGACTCTGCGCTCGACCTCCTCTTCCACGCGTGGGTTATCTACTACCTCGTCATGGGCATAAATGCCGCTAAGAAGCTGAGATATATGCCCGAGGAGCCCATTGTCCTCGAGCCGGTACAGCCCGCCGATGGCGAGAATGCGGAGAGCGGCACACCACTTAGCAACGACACTCCTATTCTGAGAATGGCGGACACTGCAGTGAAGAGCAGAGTCCTCCTTCAGAACAACGTGCAGGGCTACGATATAATTTACCGCCGCGTGAAGCGAACCAACGAGCTCGTTGTCAACGGAAAGGTTTACGGCGAGTACACCGCCGTCGCAGAGCTGCCGCACGTTATCAGCGCCGTAGTGGACGGTCATACGATCATGGTCGGACTCAGAAATTCGCGCAGCTACATCATCTTCGACGGAACAGTAATCGCGCAGAAGATGAGATGGTTTTAAATTAAAACCTTAGTTAAAACCTACGTAATCTGAATAACAAATAACCCCGAAGTAAGACCAAAGGACTTGATACCTCTGATTTTACTCCGGGATTTTTATTTTAGTTTATACCCAAAAGGTACTCGGGCGAAACGTTTAAAACCTTGCACAGAATGAGCAGCTCATAGTCCGCGACGAATCTTGTGCCTATTTCTATCCTGCTGATGCTATCGCGCTCAATGTTTATTCCCTCAACCTGCAGCTTTGCAGCCAACATTTCTTGCGAGAGCCCTTGATTTCTTCTCGCTTCTTTTATTCTCTTTCCACAAATGTTCTTGCTTCCGTTAAAATCGTAAATCTTCATAAATCGCCCTTTTTGTGTTAATGTTAAGATTTTTACTTGACTTTAACATATTTTTGGATTATAATTGTGTTAAAGATAAGAAATTTACAAATAACACGTTTCAGGAGCTTGTTTATGGAGAATGTTGGAATCATTAAGGAGTTTGATAAACTTGGTAGAATTGTAATACCTAAGGAGCTGAGAGAACGATACGGATTCTATGAGAGCGTGGAAATTATAGCTACACCGAACGGTGTTTTGCTGAAAAATCCGGAATATCATCTTGTTAAAAAGGAAAATGATGCTATAAATAATGAAATAGAAGTATAATTGCCGTTAATTCATTAGTAAAAAATTCCCGGAATAAGACCAAAGGATTTGATGCCTTTTGATTTTACTCCGGGATTTATTTTATTTTTTGTTCTTAATATAGGTGTCTATCGCATCTGCAATTGGGTAATAGATAGGAATCGTGAGGAAAAGTATCCATCCGGGATGCCACCATGAGAAAAGCATACCGAAAAGGCAGTATAAAAAGGTTACGAAGACAGGGTAGGCAAAGTCGGAGAAGCGTCTTCTGCGAATCGCGGTGACGAGCGAGTAGTAGACGGGGATGGTGATGAACAGAGTCCACGCCCACGCCCAGGCGTCGAAGATAAGACCTAAGGCTAAGAAAGCGCACGAGACTATAACGGGGTAGGGCGCCGCCTGCAGAATGGAAACGCTCACGCTATCCCCGTCGTCATCGTCGTCATCATCGTCACCGTTATTCGTTACGCTTATGCCGAATTTACTGAGCTTCACTCTCACGCCGTCCTCTTCGTCGACGGTGATACCGCCGTTTTCGAAGCCAACTCTTACTTTACCGTCCTCATCATCGACCTCTATATCACCGTTGAGATTCACGACCACGTTGTCGCCGACGTTTATCCGAAAGGACTTATCGCCTGCTGCCTGTGCGCCTTCGCCTTTATCCAACTGCTCGTCGGTGTCACCTGCTGCCGAAGCGTTCACGGCTATATTCTCGCCGCGGAGTAGCTCGTCGATGGTTATACCGAACATTTCGGATATTGCTATGAGGTTGTCCGTGTCGGGGTATGCCTCGCCTCTCTCCCACTTCGAGACCGCCTGTCTCGAGACGAGCAGCTTTTCGGCGAACTCCTCCTGTGAGAGCCCTGCGCTCCTTCTTAATTCATATAGGTTGTTTGGTAGATTATTTTTATTCATAGTGCGACTCCTTTCTTTGACTCTATTATAGAGTAAGATGGATGGAAAGTCTATACATTTTCGTTGTCAATTTGCTGCAACCGATAGTTGCGGAGCTTTTACTCAATTTCTGTAACCAAAAGCTTACAATTCTCGTACTTAAACTTGATTTCCTTGCCGCCGAGCTTCATGCCGTAGATTTTCTCGTCCTCCGGCTTATAGGAGGGTCTGGGGTCCTGGGCGAGGAGTGCGACGAGCTTTTTCTCCTCTTCTTCGCTAAGACGCTTTTTTACGTTTTCCGAGATTTCCACCTTTATCTCGTACTCCTTCACCTCGTCGGCGAAGCCTCCGATGGCGTCGGGGTGACTATCGGTGAATGCGAGGTAGGGCTTAATATCGTAGATGGGTGTGCCAGAGAGCAGGTCTGCGCCGCCGACGTATAGGACGGTGCCCTCGGTCTCGGTGTGCCTGATCTCGAGGAGCTTTACCGACGAGAGTCCGATGGGGTTGGGTCGATAGGGCGAACGGGTGGCAAAGACGCCCATGCGCTTGTTTCCGCCGAGACGCGGCGGCCTTACCGTGGGAGACCAGCTCTCGCGCTCCGCCTTGGAAAAGCACCAGATCAGCCAAAGGTGCGAGTATCCGTCGAGTCCGCGGAGTGCCTCGGGATTTCTGTACTCGGGCTCAAACACTATTTTGCCGACCGTCTCCTCGACGAGTCCGCTCTGTCTTGGGATGCCGAACTTTTCATCAAACTCAGTGTATATTTTTGCAATTATTTTCACGTCTGTCTCCGTAATAAAGAATGTTGATATTATTTTAGCACAACCGAGGAAAAAAGTCCAGCATATATTGAAAAAAGCCGAGATTTGTGTTAAAATATATAAAATACTCTACGCGAGGTGAAAAAATGAAGCTCATTTCTTGGAACGTAAACGGCTTTCGCGCCGTGCTCGGCAAGGGCTTTGCCGATATTTTCTCCGCTCTCGATGCGGATTTCTTCTGCCTTCAGGAGACTAAGATGCAGCCGGGGCAGGCTGATTTCTCACCCGAGGGATACAAGTCTTATTGGTTCAGCGCGGAGAAGAAGGGGTACTCCGGTACAGCCATTTTTACAAAGTATGAGCCTTTATCTGTAACTTACGGAGTAGATGGCAAGCATACCGACGAGGGCAGAGTAATCACGCTTGAATACGCGGATTTTTATCTCGTCTGCGCCTACGTGCCCAACGCGCAGGACGGGCTTAAGAGAATAGACTATCGTATGGCGTTTGAGGACGATATGAGAGCATATCTCTCGGGACTCGATAAACTCAAGCCTGTCATTTACTGCGGAGATCTCAACGTCGCGCATAACGAGATCGACCTCAAGAATCCGAAGGCAAACATTGGTAACGCCGGCTTCTCTTATGAGGAACGAGGCAAGATCGAAGAACTTCTCGGTGCCGGATTTGTTGATACTTTCCGTTATCTATATCCCGATACGGTTAGGTATTCGTGGTGGTCATATCGCTTCCGCGCAAGAGAGAACAATGCGGGATGGCGTATAGATTATTTCCTTGTTTCGGATAGAATTAGGGATAAAATATCCTCTGCTGAAATTCTCACGGACGTCATGGGAAGCGATCATTGTCCCGTACTTCTCGAAATAAAATAAAAAAGGTGTTGCATATCTTGAAAAAGTGTGCTACAATATAAAATGTATAATTTAAAATCAAGGAGAAAGCTTTATGGCAATGCTACTTAATGAAGAACAGCAGGCTATTCTTAACGGCTCGAAGGGCGAGACTATGGCCAAGGTTATGAAGACCATGGTTAAGTACGGCGAAATCTTCGGTGCAGAGAAAATGGTGCCTGTAACATCAAAATACAACCACCTCGTAACCTCCTTCGGTCTCAAGGCTATGACCGCGGTTTACGAGCTTATGGATCAGCTTCTCGAGGCGGGCGTGACCTCCGGACAGAAGTTTACCGTTGACCCTCGTCCTACCGACAAAAGCGTACCCGCAAACCTTCTTCAGAAGGCTATATTCAATCTTGCGATGTACACGAAACAGGATGAGTACGAGGAGCAGCTTAAGAAGCTCGGACTTCTCAGCGACTCCTCCTTCACATGTACCTGCTATAT
The DNA here is from genome assembly GCA_045634385.1 of Eubacteriales bacterium. Taxonomy (GTDB): domain Bacteria; phylum Bacillota; class Clostridia; order Oscillospirales; family CAG-272; genus UBA1740. The sequence goes on from JAZRAE010000074.1 coordinate 28,501, forward strand.
GGACGAGGTAGGCAACAAGCCTGCTTACGGTGAGGTTCTCTCTTGGGCAGAGTCTTCCGCGGTAGTTTACGCAAACTCCGTTCTCGGTGCAAGATGTAACAGAAACTCCGGTATCATCGATATTATGGGCTCTATCGTTGGCTACGTTCCCTATTTCGGTCTTCTTACCGACGAGGGTAGACGTGCTAAGTGGATCGTTAGAATCAACACCGAAAAGAAGCCTGAGGCTCAGCTTCTCGGCTCTGCAATCGGTATGAAGGTTATGGAGGATGTTCCTTACGTAATCGGTCTTGATAAGTGGCTTGGCAACGAGCTTGACGATGCTGCTTGCACCTATCTTAAAGACTTCGGTGCGGCTACTGCATCCAACGGTGCGGTTGGTCTTTATCACATAGACGGTCTCACTCCCGAGGCTAAGGAGCTTGGCAATTCTCTTATTCTCGACGGAGCAGAGGAGTACGTTATTGACGATGCTGAGCTTGAGAGAGTTAAGGCGTCCTATCCCGTTATGTGGAAGAACAAGGATGCTAAACCCAAGCTTTGCTTCATGGGCTGTCCTCACATGTCTCTTGAGCAGCTCAAGACCTGGACAGTGCGCGTAGAAGAGGGACTCAAGGCGACCGGTAACGCTAAGGTAGTTATTCCTACCGTATTTACTGCATCTCCCGCAGTTCTCGAGGCATTCGGCAAGACCGAATTCGCAGACAGACTTAAGGCTACCGGTGTTATCACGTCCTACATCTGTCCGCTTATGTATATGAACAACCCACTTTGCAAGAGCATGCCCGTTATCACATCCTCTAACAAGCTTCGTACATACACGAGCGCGCGTTATTATACCGATGACGAGATCCTCGCAGAGATCACAGGAGGTAAGAACTAATGAAACAGTTTAAAGGCAGAGTTATTGCTGCGGGCGAGGTTACCGCTCCGGCACTTGTTTCCCACGGCGGACTTAATACACTCGCTTCCTTCCAGAAGGCGCTCCAGTTTGGCGATAAAAAGGCTACCTGCGGCGATCAGAACAACCCCGATCTTTTTGGTAAGCAGATGGTAGGTACTGCTTTGTGCCTTCCTCAGACCATCGGCTCTACTACCGGCGGTCTCGTGCTTTACTGCGCGTGCGCTATGAAGCGTCAGCCTGCCTGTATGCTTTTCTCTAAGCCCATTGACTCTCTTGCAGCTGCAGGCGCAGTTCTCGCAGACGTATGGGTAGATGACGTTACCATGCCCGTTGTTGACTCGCTCGGTGACGAGTTCCTTGACTACGTAAAGGATGGTATGACCATTACCGTTGATCTTGACGGCACAATTACTGTAGAAGACTGAGTATTTTTCTCGTTGAAAATACAGATATATTCGCCAAAAGGCGAGTTGTATTGCCTCGTGCAGTTCTTTCACCTTCGGTGAGTTTTATTCGCTTCGCGAGTTGTGAGCTTACAGGCGGATAAAAACTGCGAGACGTAGCCGAGCAATATAACTATCTCGCCTCGCGAGATAATAACGAATTTTCGCCGTGGCGAAAATATATCGATGACAAGTGATGCTTGTCAATATCGAGTTTGAGCGCAGCGAAAAAATATCGACTTAATTTAACACTACCCGAAAGGATAGAATATGGATAGAGTATATAACTTTTCATCGGGGCCCTCAATGCTCCCCTTGGAGGTTCTCGAAAAGGCAAGGGAAGAGCTGTTGAATTACGGCAACTCCGGAATGTCGGTTATGGAGATACACCACACCTCTTTGGAATTTGAAGAGATACTAAACTCACTTGAAAAATCGGTTAGGGAGATTCTCAATGTTCCGACAAACTATAAGATTCTCTTCCTTCAGGGCGGAGCAACGTCACAGTATGCGGCGATCCCCTTGAACCTTCTCTCCGATAGAAAGTGCGCGGACTATATTATTACCGGACAGCGCTCGAGAAACGCATACCTTGAAGCAAAAAAGTACGGTGATATAGTTATTGCTGCTTCATCTGGCGGTGCAGGACCTGTTTATAACACTATACCCGAGACAACTAAGGCGAACTTCCGTCCCGATGCCGATTACGTGTATATGTGCTACACCAACGCTACCTGCGGCACAAAGTTTAATTACGTACCCGATACGGGCAATATTCCGCTTGTTGCGGATATGACAGGATTCCTTTTCTCTGAGCCTATTGACGTTTCCAAGTTTGGAGTTATATTTGCATCCGCAGAGGCAAACTTCGGTATTGCGGGACTGACTCTTGTAATTGTAAGAGATGATCTTATCGGCAGAGTTAATCCTATTACCCCTTCGATGCTTAACTACAAATTGCTTGCGGATAACCGTTCAATGTACAACACGCCCCCCATCTTTAACATATATCTGATGAAGCTGATGCTGGATTGGATAATCAGTATAGGCGGACTCGATGAGCTTAAAAGACGTAATGAGCATAAGGCGGGCATCATTTATGATGAGCTTGACCGTTCACTCTACTATACCACTCCCGTTGACAATAAGTGTCGCTCGATGATGGTTATTAGATTCTTTACAGGCGACAGAGAGCTTGATGAAAAGTTCTTTAAAGAGGCGGAGGCAAGAGGTCTTGTCAATCTCAGGGCAGAGAAGAATATCGGCGGTATGCGTGCCGCTATCTATAACTCTATGCCTATAGATGGCATTATGAAGCTCAAGGATTTTATGAAGGAATTTGCGGATGATAATCCGAGATTTGCTGATTTTGAGGGATAAAGCTATAATACATTAAAACTGTATAAGCAATTACGGCGGCTCAAATCGAGCCGCCGCTGTCTTTTTAGAATGGAAAATAATGAATTGCGCAAAAGCGCATGAATTGAGTGCGAGGCGCTCATGAATTGGCTACGCCATGAATTGCCCTGTGGGGCATAAGGTGCTTACGCAATTCAATTCGTGAAGCACGAAAGACACGAAGTGGCTGACGCCACAGGGAGTATGATCTGCTCGCCACCGTAAAAAACTGAAAAATAATTGTTAGGATAAGTACTGTAGAAAAAACAAAACACCGATTCGCAATGAATCGGTGTTTTGTATTAAGAAAGAATTAGTTAGCTGCGTCTTCCTTAGCAATGATCTGCTCGCCCTTGTAGTAGCCACATGCCTTGCAAACGCGGTAAGCAAGGTTGTACTCGCCGCACTGAGGACACTTAACGAGGTTGGTGGGGGTCTCGAGCTTCCAAACGCTGGATCTTCTCTTCATCTTTCTCGCATGAGATGTTTTTCTCTTAGGAACTGCCATTGTTGATTACCTCCTGTATGAGCATGCACAAATGCATTCTCGGATATTATTTATTTTTATTATTTTCTTCGTTTTTCATTTGCTCAAGAATCTTGGCAAAGGGAGCAAGTCTGGGATCAATTTCCTTCTTGTTACAACCACATTCGCCTCTGTTGAGATTCTGCCCGCACTTTGAGCAAAGACCCTTGCAATCATCCTTGCAGAGGAATCTTACGGGGAACTCCATTTCGATCTGCTCTCTGAGTGGCTCGTCCATATCAAGGAAGCCGTCCTCAATTATAGCGTAATCGTCGAGCTTGTTTTCATCAAGATTCTCAAGTAGTTTCTTCGGAGCGACCGTTTTCTCAAGGTCGAGCGAAAAGCACCCGGTGACCGTATCAAGACATCTTGCACATTCGGCTTGGTAGTCGACCGACATGGTAAGAGTCATACGCATATAACCCGCGGTGTTGGTAATCTCTCCACTAACCTTCATGGGAGAAGGAAAACTTACGCCATAAAGAAAGCTCGAGGTATCTTCG
>JAZRAE010000075.1:0-2882 GCA_045634385.1 Eubacteriales bacterium
GGAGGGGCTTGCTCCTCCCGTAACGCAAAATAAAACGAAAAACACGGCTCGTCAAGGTAGCAAAGCGAAACCGAGGGTATTGAATGACAGTCAATGACTGTCAGACCCCGAGGTGCCCGAGCCCGCAGGCGAGACTAGCAAAGCGAAACCGAGGGTGTTAGAAAACGATTGAGTATCGTTTTCCCCCGAGGTGCCCGAGTCCGCAGACGAGACTAGCGAAGCGAAACCGAAGCCTTCTCCGGCGGGAGAAGGGGGACCGCTTGCGGTGGATGAGGCGTACCAAACAAAGCCTTACAACTACTCATCCGTCATACTCGTCGACGTTGTCGCTCGTATGCCCCCTTCTCCCACAGGAGAAGGCCGAGAAAAAGAGCCTCGCATTTCTGCGAGGCTCAAAGCTTTTTTAAAGCATAAATTGTTTTTGCGTTTTTTACGGAGTAACCGTAGGAGTTACCGTTCCACTCGCGTCATCCGTGAGCCACTTGTCTTTGTTCGTGCCACTCGGCGTTGAACTGCTATCAACAACCGTGAAACTAAACTCAAACTTATTATAGCTCTCAACGACGCCCGATTGTGCAGTGGAAACGGTTATCTCGCCCGTCAACGCATTGTCGTCATATCTCCAAGACCAGTCACCGTTAACAGCAACGGTGTAAGTACCAATCTTAACGTTACCAATAATCTGAGGAACTCCGTCGTGAACAACAACGGTAAACGTCTGACCGAGAGCAGTTCCTGCTGTACCGGTAAAGGTAAGGATAAAGCTGTCACTTTGCTTAGTGTTTACGGTAATCTCAATATTCGCCGCTCGAGGAAGGAAGAGCGCGTAGTAATGATCCTCGAGGAACAGCTCGCCGGAATAAGTGACTCCATCTTCTGTATACTCAAAAGATCTCTTGGTAGGTGTAAGATAGTAGGGAATCTCGGTCTCGTTTCCATCAATCACAACCGTCTTGCCAAGTGTTACAAAATTATCACCCGCGTTTTCCTTATTAATAGGTTGATTACAGTCCTCATCCAAGAACCAGCCCGCGAAGTAATAAGTGTCAGATTCATAAGGCATCGAGCCTACCGGGTAGAAGTCGGGATTTGTTTCGCCTGCGTCTACAGGGTCAACAGTCATCGACAATCCAACGCCACTATCAGGATCATCGCAAACAATGTGATACTCGTACGTTGACTTATATTTTTCATAATAGAACGTAAAGACGTTAAGATCAGGATTGATATTAAGCGTCCATGTTCTTTGAGTAGCGGGATCAACAAGATTACGGCCTTTGTTAAGTACTATATCCATATGCTTATCCATAAGGATATCAACTGTAATCTGGTGACCGTGAGGAACAGAGTCCTCAGGACTCACTACGTAAGAGTGGAATATTTCTCCGGTATTTGCATCCTGATACTTAATTGTATAACCCATATTGATACGGTCATAGTACAGATTGATTTCCATACCGTACATATTAAGAGCATATCCGTATCCGATTACATTTCCGCCATCTTCTTTCGGTAACAAATCACCTTTTTCAATAGTGATCTGTTCAACAAGAGAGGTTGACTCATTAAGCATACGTGTTAATACCTTCGCATCTGCGAATTCATATCCGTCAATGTTGATTATTTCTCCATAACACACAGTACCTGTCGGATGATCTCCGCCATCAATGTATTTGAACAACGAGTAACTTCCGTCTACATTCTGTATGTAATGGTTAACAACCCAAGGAGCTGTAACTATAGGATCTTCACCGGGATCGGTCTCATTCTTAGTGTAGTAGAAGGTAATAACGTTATTCTTCTCAGGTTCACCTGTAGAAAGGATCAAGGTTTTGGAATAATAGTCTACAGTATATCCCTCAATAGGAATGAAGAGTTCAGTTACGGCTGCCTGTCTGGTCATCACCTTAAATCCTGCCGGGTATTTAGGATTTGTACTGTCAAACTCCTCGTCCGTTTCATTATCAACAAATCTTACCCAGTAAGGAACCTCTTCAACCTCATCGTAAATGAAGTTATACTCGCATATCGCATCAGGATTCTCCTCATCGTAGATCATCTGCAAGGTATGGCTTCCCGTGCGTGGGAAGAATCCGTGCCTGTACTCACTGTAAAGGTCCTCGCCTACAGCAGCTCGGAACGTTTTATTCTGACCTGCGACAGACGTTCCATACTTGGAATCCGCAACCTTGGTATAGGTTCCGTCTCCGTTATCAACAACAAAGTTTACACAATACTCAATCGTATGCTGAGAAATCCACTTTGCATAAATCTTCATATCCTGAGTAATCGGGAAATTGAAGAGGAACGCCTTTTCTTCTCCGGTTATTGCATCCTTGTAGAACCAACCGTTGAAGATATAATTGTTTTTGAAGTAATTTGATTTCTCATACTCAGGTTGCAGAGCAAAGCTTCTGTGTCCTACCTCCTGAGAGCCGTGGTTATCCTCACCGAATTGCTTTGAGAGTGTCTCGTCCTCGTAAACCTCAACGTATCTGATTACAGGCTCCCAAAGAGCGTAAAGGTTAAGCTGACCGTTTGGCATAGTTGATATATCCCAGTCAATTCTCGTGTGCTCAGTGATATAAGGAGTCGAATACCAACCGGCAAACGTATAGCCACCGTCCTCAAGAGAATCAGGGTAAGGAATGTTGTTTATATCAAATCTGCCATATGCATCGCTATTCTTAAGAGCCTCTGCCAACTGCTTGAGAGGAAGACCGTACATCAAGGGGTTGGCGTCACCATTCGGGATAGTTAAAAGAAGCTCGGATGCATTATAAATGTTTATCTCGAGATCATCTATGTTTCTTTCATAGAAATAAGCATTTAAAGTCTCAGTGGTTATAGTTCCGATAGGAAGGTTAAGCGTTCCTGATGCC
>JAZRAE010000076.1:0-7568 GCA_045634385.1 Eubacteriales bacterium
CCATTTCGGATGCCGTGGGGATATCCCACATAGTCCAGTCAACCTTAGTTATAAGGTTAAGCCCCGCAAGATCTGATATCTCGGATACCGCTCTTTCAACTCTGTTAAGATCCGAATAGTTATATGCACCCTTGGTTGCCGTGGTAGCAAGTATCTCGGTGTAGGGAACATAATCGTGCTTCTCGCTTCCGTTTTCAAACATTACCTTACCGAAACGTGCAGATGCCCCGGCACTGACTGTCTCGTGAGTGGTAACGTAAATGTACATAGCAAGATATTGACGATTGTTCGTGTTCGGCCACTCGGTCGTATCAAAGGTGATTGTTCCCGCCGCAGAAAGGCTTGCTCCCGCATATTCAAAGCCAAAATCATCATGCCAATAGAATGCAAGCTGAGGTGTTCCTGTTGTTGATGATGTAATAGACTCTGCCGAGAGAGTAAATACCTTGTTTGCGTACTTTGCAGCTTCACCGATGATAGAGATAGCGTAAAGATATATTCCTTCCGCCGAAGTGGTTGCAACGATTTCCTCGCTACGATATTTAACGTTTACCGTGGAAGAGTAAAAGGGACCGCACGAGAAAAGATTAACTCCGCTCGCTACAAGAGGATCACCGAGCCATTCTGCCTTTTCTGCGGTTGTCATACCCGAAAAGCCCTTGTTTGAAAGGCTACTGCGATAATATACATTTCGCTGTGTTCTGTCAGTAATAAGCCCTAGCATATTAACCTCCTAAAACTCTGCCCGTGTAGGTCGCCTTGAATGAACCCGAATAGCTATACTTTATATCTGTAATTGCCACGGGTGAGAGCGAGCCGTACTTTGAGCTTTCCACTTTTACAACGTCAAATAAATCAAGGCGAGGATCCGCACGGTATTCACCGCTTACCGATGTTCTCGTAATGAGAGTGTTTGCCACCCACGAGGCTATATCTGCCGCCTGAGTACGGCTTGTTACGATAGGATTCGTAACAGTCTGAATCTCTCCCGTCTGCGATAAAGGCGGAACAATTGTATAAATGTTTTCGCCATATGATACCGAGACGTTTTTGAGAGGCTTTGAAAGTTCAACCTCCGGATGCGAATAAGAATGCGCCTCGGTAATTGTGTAATCGCTGAGAGTGGTATTTAGCGGGGAGATATGCAGAACTCCGTCTCGGTTCTGATATACAACGCACCGAGCGGCGTTAGCGCACATCTGTATAATCTCCGCGCACTTGTATTCTCCCTCGGGAACCGAAGCAGAATAGAGAGATAATTCGGGAGAGAGTACGTACCTAAAATCATCGGGTACACCCGCCACCGAGAATGCATTTTGAATAAGTTCTGAGAGCGTTCCCGAAGATGCGCCTCCCGTATAGGTTTCATTAAGAAGATATTCAAAGATATCTCTTGCAACGAAGGATGCTTCAAGTCCGTTTGAAGGAACTCTCCACTCAGAAAGATAGAATGTTCCCGCATTGATCCACTCGATAATACCGTCAACGTCAAGCCCGTATCTGACACGTATTTTCTGCCTTTCGGATAGATACTGCTCAAGTCCGGTGGGGTTGCCCGGATTCCATTTGCCATCGGTATTGTCAAGCGTGAAATCTATACTATTCTTCGGAAGCTCGCCACTGTTAAGGTGTCCTGTTTGCTCATGAGTAAAATTGAATATGTCCTTCTTTGTAAAGGTCATTACATACCCCATGATAACCTTCTCGATTCTAACTCTACGATAGGGAAGACCCCAATCGTGTACGGTGATCGTGAGGCTATCATAGTTTTGAAGCTGCTCGAATATTGCCGTAACCTGACTCGTATTTCCTGTAACAGTTCTTTCAAGAACAACGTTGTTACCGTTTTTAGCGGTGATAGTAAATTCGGACGGGTACTCATCATATCTGCTGCTCCAAGTAATTGTTACACCCGAGGTAGGAGTGTTTCGTACCACGGGAAGAGAAACGGTAACGCTACCGAAAGAGTCAACGTCACTAGCATATCCGGTATCTGCATAGGGAGCAGAATCGGGAGCGATAACAAGTGTTCCGTCAAGCGCCCACAGATTAAGCTCGTTTGTCGCATATTTAACCATTTTCGTAGTGTCATAGAGAGTGCTTGCGGTATTTGAGAAAAGAGCTTCGTTCTCGCCTCTTATGGTTGCGCTTTCTTGTACGGTGGCATCTGTGATTGTACAGTCTATCTCTACAAAGGTTTCAGGAAGGAGGAATCTCTGTTGTATGTCCTTCCACGAATTTGATACAGTTATCATCGCTCACACCTCGATTAGTGATAATGAGCAACCGGTGTATCCCATAACATCACCCGTCTGCGGATCGCGCCTCCACATTCCCGCCGTTCTGTCACCGACATACATTGTACGAGTGGTATAGGCATTAGTCGCTTGGTTAAGAAAGGTAACTTCGTTGTAAAAGCTACTTGTGAAAAGAGAAAGTATTGTCGCCCACTGATATGCCGTTAAATATTTCCACGATAGTTCTACCTTGGCAACATCGTGGCGAATAACCGAGCCTACCACTCGTCCTTGAACGTTTCGGGCAGAGTCAACAATTGTTGACGTTGTTGCGGTATATGTAGAAGGTTCGGGAAATGCGAAGCCTCCGATAGATACTAATGCTGCCATAAAATCACCTCGAAAAAAGGGTAGGCGCTCTCAGGCGCTCAGAACGAATAAACTTCATTACCCATAATATTTGCACCGCTCTCGCGCTCGTGCTTTTTGACCGAAGCGGAGATTTCTCTACCGTCAAGGTAAACACGAATCTCCTGATTTCCTTCATTGTTATTGCCTCTCATAGCTGCCATTACCGCAGAGTAAACACCTTCGAATACGGCATCCTGCATCTGCTGAACGTTCATGACTCCTGTCTTTCCGCCTGCCGCATTTGCAACGATTTCGGGACCTCGCTCGCCCGCCCAAATCATTGAGCCTTGGTCGAAGATACCACCGTCTGCCGCGAACTTTACGCTAAAGCTTTTAGGGTATTTGAAGGTCTTTCCGAGTGCGGAAACCTCACCCCAATTTACTGTTAGCTTAGGAACGCTGATGTTAAGCTTTGTAGAAAGGCTTGCATTGCTGGACCACCATTTTTTAGCGGAGTTCCAAGCACTGATAACCTTATCCTTAATGCTTCCTATGGACGGTGTGTAAGAAAGTGAGCTTCTGCTCTTGTTCCACCAATTCTTTGCGGTAGTCCATGCACTTGAAAGCTTAGACGAAATCTTACCGATAGAAGGTGTATATGAAAGAGAAGACCTACTCTTATTCCACCAATCCTTTGCACTTGTCCAAGCGGTTTTAAGATTCTCCCATATCTTACCGATAGAAGGAGTGTAAGAAAGGGAAGACCTACTCTTGTTCCACCAATCCTTAGCACTTGTCCAAGCGCTCTTTAGATTCTCCCAAATCTTGCCGATTGAAGGAGTATATGAAAGAGCGGACTTACTCTTATTCCACCAATCTTTTGCGGCAGTCCAAGCCTCGGAAAGCTTGTCGGATATCTTACCGATAGACGGTGTATACTCTTTGAGCGCTTCTTTCTTATCCCACCAAGAAACGAGGCTAGACCATAGACCCTTGAATTTTTCTACGATGCCTGATACAAAATCGTCTATAGCAGAGAAGATTTTTTCGGGAAGACCTGTAAACCAATCTACAATAGCGTTAATGGTATCGGGAACGATTGAGTGTCCTACGAGAATATCCCACAATTTTGTAAACCAATCGACAACGATATTGTAAATATCTTTAATCGGATCAACAATAAGACCGACAGCGCCCATGAAAATATCAACAATTCCGTCCCACATTTTTTGTGCGGCTTCTTTTATTTTTTCACCGTCTCCCGTGAATATTCCGATAATTAACTCAATTAGACCGGTAAAATACTGTATGAAACCTGAGAAAATTTGTACGATATTTTCGATAAGTGACGAAATCGTAGCGACGACTGTTGTTACTGCGATTACGAGGTCGCCTACAATTCGGCCTCCGAGAAATTCGAATGCAGAGCCGAGTGCTTCGACAATAGCCGTGCCAACGCCAAGCTCCTTAAACCACTCAATTGCCTCTTTTATCTTTTCTGTAATCGGTGAGAGATAGTCGAGTATCGGCTTTATAGCTTCCTTTATCTTGTCGAAGTGCTTTGCCATTTCTTCAAATTTGGGAGCGATATTTTCCGCCCACAAATCCTTAACGGCTTCTTTGAATGCCTCCCAATTTTCGATAAGGAAGTAGATCGCAGAGCCGACCGCAACGACTGCCGCCGCAATAGCCGCCCAAACAGGAGCGCTTATTCCCGCTATCGCAGAACCTATACCGGTAAGGGCAGTACTGAGTTTCGGGAAGAGAGCGGATATCCAACCAACTTCGGGAGCCATCGCTTTTGCCGCCGCCACGAACTCGGTAATCCAAGTTACAAGGGCAGTACCCTTAAAGGCTTTCCATACGTCGGAAAAGCTCTTCCAAGCAATCGCCAAAGCGCCGATACCTGTGGCAAGTCCGGTAATTGCTACTGTGGCGCTCTCCATATCGGTAACGCCGCCCGCATCAATTACTGTTTTAAGAGAAACGGTAGATGTAACACCAAGACCGATTGCAAGACCGGCAGGTCCCCACATCTTGTATAACAGATAGGAAGATGCCGCACCGATAACAACGCCCTCGATATAGTCCATAATCGTACCTTCACCGCTCAGAAAATCACTGAATGCATCTTCCATGAGCTTGAACTGAATGGCAACGATAATAGCCGTTGATGCAAGTTTCTTTATATTTGTTACGACTCCCGAGAATTTATCTCCAAGACCGATAGCATTACCGAGTTGGTCGAGCAGTCCTGCTATAGACCAAGCGGTAAGTGCGCCACCGATAATTTTTAGAGTAGGGAGCCAATCATCGAACATTCCTTTAAGCTTTGACTTGATATCATCAACCTTGCTCTGGATGTTATCAAAGATTGACTCATCCCAAAGCGAATCAATGTCAAGGTTGTCAAAGCCTCCGCCCGCACCGCCTCCTGAGCCTCCCGAACCTCCTGAGCCTCCGCCCGCACCCGATGCGGTAGAAGGACTGATAACGTTAAGCTCATCTATGCCGAGAGTGGCATTTTTAAGTTCCTTTGCGGCGGCGGTAGCATCATCAAGCGCTCCGGTAACACCGTCGGTATTCTCAATAGCATCCGAAATGCCCGCATTGTAGTTCTGCCACGTATCGCCAATATCCTGAATCTTTATACCGAACAAGCCCGCAATGTAGCGAACACCCTCGGCAAGAAGTTCAACGAAAGCTTGCAGATAGGGCATAACCTTTACGAGTACAGGAAGGAAGAGTGATCCGAAAGCCTGAGCAAGTGATTTTAACTGCTGAGAGAAGGTACGCATCATACCTTCTGCCGTCTTAAGCTCGGATGCATAAACGCCAACCGTTCCCGTAGAGTGAGCCTGATCCACAAGAGTTAAGTAACGAAGATAGGATTTCTGCGCTTCGGTAGCATTTGCAAGCGATATATCAAGTCCGTGATATGCCGCCGTTTCTGCAAGAGTTGCTTCTACAATAGTGAAACCGGCACGACGAATCGGCTCGACCTCACCCGCAATTGCAGATGCAACCGCCTCGGCAGCATCCTCAAATGTCTTATATCTGTCGTTGGCGCTTGCCCATATATCGTAAGTAAGCTCGGTGTATCCGAGAGCCATCTTTGTAGCGTCCTTGGATGCAACGCCGAAACCGGTAAGCATCTGAGCATAGAGCGATGAGTACTGCATAAACTGCTGAACGTTTATGCCCATTTCCTCATTAAGACGTTGTATCCATGCATATGTCTCTTCGGCAGACTCGCCAAAGCTTCTTCCGAAACGGGCGGCAACTCCGTCCCATTCAATAGCCTGAGAGATAGTGTCACCGACTCTTTGGATAATGCCTTGAAGTGCGCCTATTGCCGCATTTGCAACCTCAACGAAGCTTGACATATTAAGCATTGAGGTATCTATGTCCTCACCGAACTCCCTTACTCCCGATGCCGCCTGTCGTGCGCTACTGTTAATTGCGTTAAAGCCCGCTTTCACGGTAGCCATTTTACTAGCAAAGGGACCGAGTTCATCATTAAGACGAGATACCTTTTTGGCAAACTCCGAAATAGTAGCCTCGTCAAGCCCGTCCGTTACCTTTTTAATCTTCGCAAGGCCGTTCACCATTGAGCCAAAGCCCCCGGCTTTCATATCACCGAGGGGGCTTAAAGCAGAAACGATCTTTGCAATTCGCATACCCGTACTTTCAAAGTCTATCTTTTCAAGAGACTTTAAGGCATCGGGTATCTTTTTAAGGCTATTTGAAACGCTACTTATCGACTTTACACCCGCAAGCTTTTCAATAGAGTTTGCAAGTGTACGAAGAGCGTTTGAAGACTGATGCACATTCGGGAGATTTTTAAGTGCCGACGATAGATTGTTCAAATTCGTTATTACGGTTTTGAACGCACCGTTTTTCTTTAGCTTTTCTAAAGATGTAGCGAGAGCATCAATCCCCTGAGCTGCGCTCACGGAACTGCTTTCAATCTCAATCTGAATTGAGTCTATTGTTACTCCCAAGATGATTCACCTCCCGTCATTAGGGAGTGTCTCTAGGACATCTTTTCCGAATACGTTCTGCAAAGGCAGCGAACTCGGCTTTGAGCCTTTCTTCCTTTTTACGCGCCTCTCGCTCTTCGCGCTCTCTTACGTCCGCTTCGGTAATAGGGTAAGGCTCTTTAACGTATGGCTCAGGCTTAACGACACCCTTTTTCATAGAGAAGCGGAACAAAGGACTTGCGTCACAAAGAGCTTCATATACGTAGCTGCCTTGTAGCCAAAGCTCAAAATTTCTTCTTTTATCACGTAGCTCATTTGCCTTTCGGTATGCCTTTACCGCCGAAACGTCACCGTTCCAAAACTCATCGTAAGGCATACCGATTGACATATAGTAAGGGCAGAGCTGATTAAAAATGTCGCCGTAGCTTTGGAAGGTTATCCCTTCGTTACCTTCCATGTCGCCGCGTTTCCCTCGTCAATGTTAGAATCATCTGTAAGAGTAGAAACGGTTTCGGCATACATCTCTCCGAGGATAGAGATAAATCCTTCCTCACCCTCATCGCCAACCTTCTTGATGAGGTTTGTATAGATCTCATCGACAAGCGCACGCTTGATACCGCGATTGTTTTTCATAAATGCGCCGTATACAAGCAGGGGAATCATTGTTGCGGGCTTTTCTGCAAGATGATCGAGAACGAATCCCTGATCTTCAATTGCCTTTGCCGTTGCTCTTGAGAACTCAAGAACGTAATCTTCGTTTTTATAGGTTACGGTAATCTTTGTTGACATAATAGTTACTCTCCTTAATTATCTTTTTTAGTTAAGGGCGGAGGTTAGTCCGCCCTATTTTTTTATGCGCCTGTCTTAGACCAAACGGGAACTGTGGAAGGTGTTACGGAAATCGTCATTTCAAGCACGGCATCTACCGAACCCTCGTTGACGCTTACACTGACAGAACCCTGCCAAGCGTAGCCTGAGCCATCACTGAAAGTGAGCT
>JAZRAE010000077.1:0-27387 GCA_045634385.1 Eubacteriales bacterium
TACGTTGATGCCGCCATTGTCTTCTACCTTGTAGAGATCTGTACCGGTAATTCCGGAAACCTGAGTCTCGCCGGTATAAGTGAAGCTGTCCTTAGAAAGCGTGGGAACTTCGATCGCAAGCTTTTCTATAGTGAACTCTACAAGAGTTTCAAGCTTTGAACAGTTCTTATCCGTACTTGTAAACTTAGCAACGTATTTGCCTGCAAGATGAGGCACTGTCTCGGTGTAAGTGCTGTCGCTCGCACCGTAAACCTTGTATACTACAACATAATCGCCGTATTTAGCAGCTGCAACAGGTGTGGAAGGATCACCAAGATATGTCCAACCGTCAATTGCAGGAGCTGTTGTCCACTCGTTGATAGAGTTAACTATGCTGTATGTGATTTCTATTTCATCGGATGTGCCATCGGTTCCTGCCCAAACAAGGTTTGCACTGTCGGTAAGCTTGAGGGTTACGGTGTATGAACCAAGGGTGATTCCGCCCTCGTCCTTCTCGACTGTGTAAAGAGCTGTATCGGTAAGACCCGAGGTGATTTGCTCTGAAGTATAAAGTTTGTCGGCAACCGTGGGAATTTCTACCGCGAACTTTGCTACCTTGACGGTAACCTCAACCTCGCGTCCAACATAGTTGCCTGTTGTGGAAACGTACCTTGCAACGTAGACGTGCTCGCCGGCATTACCTACAGTCTCGGGTGCGTTTACCCATTCCCAATAGCCTTCAACGCCTTCGGGAAGAGTGAGAACATCAATGCTCTGTCCGTAAATCGCCTCCTGATAGACGGTGACAGTCTCGTTGTTCTCTGTGGGAGTGATCGTAACTGTTCTTTCAATGGTTGTTCCAAGGTAGTTTTTATCCTCATCAACCTTGATAAGCACGGTGTATACTCCTGCGCCAACTATAGCGTCAACCTGCTCACCGTCAAGGTAGTACTCAAAGGTGAGTGCTCCCTTGCTGGACAGCACGCTGATGCCCTTTGTTACGTCAAAGGCAGTATCCTTAACGTAAGTAGCGGTGTAGCTATCCTTAACGCCGATAAGCGTTACTTTTGCCTTCTTGATGATAAGTGTGAATTCCTTGGAAACAGAATAGTAATTCTTATCCTCGTGAGTATATGTTGCAAGACGAACATATTCGCCAACCTCATCGAACTTCTCACTACTGTTGTCCCACTTGCATCCGGCAGGAAGATCAACATCATAGAGATAGAAGTTCTCATGCCAATCAATCTCAATAACCGTACTGAAGTTGGTCTCGGGAATAGCCTTTTGGATCACAAGGTCAACGGTCACTTTACCCTCGTAGCAATCGTCAACTATTTCGAGTGTTCTGGTGTATCTGCCCGAATTGATCGCGAGCTCGTTTCCGATTACAGTAAGATGCTGATAATTTCCATCACTTGTGTTATCTCCGCTACCTATTATGGTATATATGATGGAATACTCAACACCGGGTGAGTAGGTAAACTCACTCTGGTTAACGTTTATCTGCAGCTCACGCTTGTGAACTTCGTCTATAGTGATGAGCTTTCTTACCTGATTGTAGTTCTCGTTGTCGTGAGTGTAGATAGCCCATGCGGTAATACCGTTGATATCATCAACGATCTGCTCGGGGTTCTCCCACTCCCATTTACCAAGGTATCTACCCTCGAAGGTTATGTTAGCAAGCTTGTCGCCATAAGTAACCTTACTAAGTTCGGGAAGTGCAACGTCCTCATCAGCTTTGTGTACTATAAGCCAACCATTATGTATAGTATAGTTAACATTATTGTTGGTATAAGTAACTGTAATTTCAAATTCACCTGCGTTAGATACAAACAAAGGAGCGTTGATCTGAAGACCAAGAAGCTCCGCATCTTCGAATCCGTCAAGGGTGTAAGTGAACTCAGGTACATCCTGACCGTAAATGATTTCAGCAGAAGAAACTGTAATTGTAACATCGGGTTTTGCGATCTTATAAGTACCGCTGTAAGAACCCTCGTAGTTTGCCTCGAAAATTTCGAAGCTGTATTCGTATTCGCCCGCCTCGGTATTGGGTGTACCGACAACGAATACGTTTACATCCTCATCTATGGTGTAGGTCGGGAAATGTGTTTTACCGTCATAGATAAAGGAATCGTTAACATCTTTAAATTCAAGGTGCTTCTTTTCAACGTTAATTGTTACCGAATCATACTTTACCCACTCGGGGTTGTTGTTGAAGGTATATTTAACGCGGAAATCATGAGAACCGGCATCTCCGACGTAGGTGTCGGTGGAGTCTATAAACTCCCATTTACCATAGCTGTTCTCGGGAAGCTTTATACCGCCAAGAGTATCACCGTAGGTCGCGGTAATAGACTCAAGTGCGGGGATCTCAATTGTTTTGTATATTGCGTTTACCTGAATGCTCTGTGTGAGATCATTAGATAAGTCTACATCCCAGCCGCAGAATTCCTGTCCAAACTTAACACTGGGTGTCGGCGGATCAAGCTCATCAGCCTTGAAAACAAGCTGTGAATCAATGATTTCGCCATATGACAGGAAATCAACTCTGTACTTAATGTCTACATATATAACGTACTCTTCATCCAGGTACTCAAAGACTATCTTTCTCTTTCCCGCTTGTTCGGTATCATCAATACTGACTATCATATCCTTAGTCAGCGGAATCTTTACCATACCAAGTGTGCGGTTATCAACTATGGTTACTTCATCATAATTGATTTCATCGCCCCATTCCACGTGGCCGGATAATTGTTCCGTGTCGATGGTAACCTGTCTTTGCATAACAGACACAGCGAGAGTGATTATGGCAAACAATACTGCAGCAACAAGTAAGCCAATAATGGTTGCCGTTAATATTTCTCTCCGAGCTAATGACATCTTTTTTCTCCTCTTATGGTGAATATCCGGCATATTAATCCGTATATTCACAATGTATGTTGCACGTCCGATGGATTATCGAACGTATTTTTTGCTTCTGTTCTCGGGGATTACCCCGATGAATGGTTTAAAAACCGTGTACTTGCGGGAAAACCCGCTTATTATGTAAGTGAATCTTTAGGTGAGTTTTTTAAAAATAAATGATTTGTCGTGTGTAAGGTCTTTTTATAACTTGTGTGAGCTATTGAACATAACGTTCTAAAAACATTTTAAGTGATATTATGAGTGAAAAATCTTTTAAATAACTTACGTGAGTTGCCGAATTAAAGGCCTTTTAAGGATAATCAAGTGAACATAGGTATTGTTTTGAGCTTTTTGGAAAAGCTCTTCCCTTTTCTTTGTAAAATTTTGAGCCTGCGGGGCTGTTGCCCCGCATTTTGGCTCAAAATTCTTAAGTTTATGGAGTAAATACCCCGTTCAATGTTCTATTTTTGTGTTATCACTTACGGAGAACGTCGTACTTGTTCTCGATAGACTGCTGTGTTCTATAGGTGAAGGAGCTGTTTGCGTTGTAAATGAAGAAGTAGAAGGGCTCATCACCTGCTGCTACGTTAAGATAACCCTGGTTGTTAACACCGTCGTTAAGCTCAGTAAGAGAAACCTTGTAAGTAGAGAACTGAGACTCAAATGCAGTCTTATCAATAAGGTTCTCAAATACGCTGTAGTTCTTACCGCCTCCGAAGAATGCGATACCTGCGTGAACGTACTTATTACCGTCAACGGTATCAACGATGTTGGAGTAGCTGGGAAGAGTGGATGCGTTTTCAACAAGTGCCTTTACGTTGAATGTAAGGCCAAGGAAGAAGCTGTTGGACGTATCGTTCTTAGTAAGGTTATTCTCGATAAGAGTGCTGGAGTCGATATCATCAAGAGGCTTCCAGCTGTAAAGTCTTACGTCGTTCTTGAAGGTAAGCTTTACACCGTAGCTGGTCTTTGCAAGATTTTCCCATCCCTGAAGTGCACCAACGCCCTGATCGTTCTTGAAGTAATCGGAACCGTTCTGAAGTGCTGCACCTGCGAAGTGAGAATCAAGGCCTATGGAGAAGATACCTGCATCCTCAAATACACAGTTCTCGAAGGTAACGAAGGTGTTGATGAACTTCTCGTCGTACTCTGCCTTCTTCTCGGATGAAAGAGTGTTGTAGATTTCTTTGGTGTTGAAATAATTTGTAGCAGCAGAGTCGCCCTCGATGTAAGGCGCAGCCTCTTCCTCATCATATACGAATCTGTTACTTCCAAGACGTGCAATGAACTCACGGGATGCCTTAAGGATAGTGTTCTTAACCTCAAGATTGATCTCTTGTGTAGGATCCTGATCGTCACCGAATACACGAAGAACGGTTCTACCGTTCATAAGACGGGAGTACTCGATGGTAACATCATCACCGAGAATCTCTACCGTAGTACCTGCATAATCGAGCTCTGTGAGGTCAACCTTGCCGTCAACCGCGGTAAGATCACAGCTCTTAAGGATAATATTGTTGAGAGTTACGCCGTCATATACACCGAATACGATGTTGTCCTGTCCCTTAACGCTGATCGCGCCGCCGCCCTGTGCCATTGCTACGAAGTTGAGCGGGCCCCAGAAGAGTGTCTGACCCTTAACGGGCTTACCGGTCGAGTCAAGAAGACCGAGGGTTGCGTTATGTGCGTTGATCTCAAAGCCGTTACCGTAAACATCATCTTTGAACTGCATGAGAACCTTGATCATCATATCGCTTTCGGACTTGTTCATATTCTCATAGTAGGTGAGGTCGTAGGTAGACTTCATTTCAATGTAGTTTGTAGATGAGAAATCATCCTTGATATTTGCCTGAAGAACGATGGGACGGGGATCTGCCTTTACTGTTTCGGAGTAAAGCTCTGCATAGCTGTATACGTTGATACCCTCGTATACGCAACGAACCTTGATGGGAGCAGATTCGAAGGTTACGTCACCGAAGCCGAATACTGCCTTGATCTCAACGATGTCGGGATCCTCAGATACGTTGGCAAGAGAGATAGCACCGTTCTTGGAAACTGTTACGTTAGAATTGTTGGTTACCCAAGAGAGATTCTCGAAGAAACCGTCACCGATATTATCGGCGTTACCGCCTACTGCAGTAAGCTTGTTAAGTCTGTCTGCATTCTCACGAGCTACGGTCCAAATATTCTCAATACCGTACTCGATCTTAAGGTTGGAGATCGTGAAAGTACCGGTCATAGGAGCAACTACTACGTACTGCTTAAACTCGATAAACTCAAGCTCGTTGGTAGCGTTTACTGCCTTAACTGTAAGCTCGGTAACACCTGCCTTAACTGCATCGATGAATACGTAGTCATTCAAAGCAGCGGTACCGATGTTCGAATTGGAAGGAGTGGTGAAGTACTTGAAGCTTGTGGGAGTAGAAGATACGTTAACCTTTTGAGAAACAGTATTTCCACCAAGTGTAATGCCTACAGCATCCTTGCCCATGCTAAGTGTAGGCTGCTCGATCTTCTGTACCTTCCAGCTCTTCTGCATTACACCATCTCCGCTGATAGCGATGATGATAACGTCATTGTCACCTATGGAGTAATTAAGCTTTCCTGCTGCATTATCAACGCTCGCGATAGAGGACGAAAGAGCGTTTCCGTCAGCATCTGTAACAGTAAAGTCAACTGTACTTCCGGCACTTGCATAACCGGAAAGGTTGATCACGCCCTCACCTGTCCAGGTGTAAGCGTCTTCTCTGCCTGTGGAGAGAGTCTTGTAAAGAGCCTCAACTCTGAGGTTCTGAGTAAGTGCAGCGGGGATCTCAACAGACCAACCGTCAAACTGCTTGCCGAGGATCTCGGGAGTTTCGGGTGTAACGATTTCACTTGCGTTAACTACAAGCTGCTCGCTCTCTGTACCGTCAACAACGAAGGTAACTCTGAACTTTACGGTGTAGTCTACGGTAAAGGTCTGATCGTTGTAGGAAATTGTAAGCTGCTTTGCACCTGCGGATTTGGTATCTATACCGGTTACCATATCCTTGGTCACGTCAACGGTGTTGCCCTTATCGTCAACGAGCTTAAGTCCGCTGAAATTGAGGTTTTCACCAAAAACTACTGTAGAGTTAAATGCGGATTTGTCAACCGAATATACGGTAGCGGCGGGTTCGCCTGTATCATTTCCTCCGCCTAAAAGAGCGCACGACGTAAGACCGAGCATAGCACTCATAACGAGTACAAGGCCAAGCAACAAAAGTAGGGATTTTTTCATTTTTTTCTCCTTATATAATAACAAATTGTTTAAAAACCATTAGTAAACCACTACGGAGATCTCTTCGAGAACGGTGTCTTCACCGTTATGATTGTTATGAACTCTAAGTGTGATGTATGTAAGAACTGATCCGTTATTGATCTCATCAAGAGTAGGCTGATGTGTTCCTCTTACTACAAGATATACACCGTCCGTTGAGCTATCAAGCTCAAGAGAGAGATATCCTCCGTCCGCAGTATAGATCACGCCATTCTCAAGATCAAATTCAACACCGGGCTGAAGCTCACCGCTAACGTCTGTTACCTTATTATAGGACAAAGTTACGTGGTATGAAACGTCTGCACCAAGAGGACGAAGATCGATTTGTATAGGTGCTCCGTTTGTATCGCTGTTGAGAACGGCATACTTTCTGCCGCCCTGATCCTTTTCTACCCATTCTATGCTGATCTCACTAATACGATCAATGTAACAGCTCTTAGTTGAGGGTTCTCTACCCTCGGGAATAACGGTAAGTTCAATTTCGATCTTACCAACGAAGGCAAGCTGTATGAACTCATACGAGATCTCACCTGTCTGTGAATTGAAGTTAACCGAAACAATCGAGTCGTCAATTGCTTCTCTTGAACCGTCCTCAAGGAGCTTATAAAGCGCTATCGAATAACTGTCAACGGTAATATCAGGGTTAAGAACCGAGGTTATCTTGCCCGATTTATCAAGAGCGGTTAAGGTACTGGTGTCATTCAAGAAGTCTATAACTCCGGAGCTTCCAACAGTTACCGTAAATTCCGACTTAGCATTGGGATTACTTGTCGAGGTAACCTCGATTACCGCAGTACCGACACCGATACCGGTAATCTCTCCACGGTTGGAAACCGATGCGTATTGGGCACCCGACTTAACTCTGTAGGTAAGACCGGGATCGTTATTTATTTCGGGGAAATACTGTGTGTTGATCTTCGTCTTTTCACCGACCAAGATTGTGTCCTTTTCGGGGGTTGAAACGATAGATTCAACCGTTTTACTGTGAACAACGATCTGGAATGAATCACGGAAGCCGCCGTCAAGTGTCTCAACGGTTACCATCGCAGTTCCGTAGGAAATGGGAGTGATTACATTACCCTCTACGGAGAAATCTGCAAGTTTTTCCTCTCCTACGGGTAAGAAGAGGAACTTTACGTCCTTTTTGCTTGCCTCGGTGGGAGTAACAAGGTATTCTACCTCGTAGCTCTCTCCCTTATCAAGGTCGAGCTCAATGACCTCCTCAATGGAGATCTCTATGCCTGTGACGGGAACGTCAACGACGATACTTACCACACTCGTGGTAGTAAAAAGACTGAGCATTAATATCAAAGGAAGGCACAGTATAAGTAAAATTATCATTATTACCATATGCTAAGTACCTCCTTATAGCATCAAGCCGTCAAGGCTCTTCTCAATTCTAAAGCTGTAGTAAGCCACAGCAGCACCGAGATAAAGCAAGCTGACTATCGCGGGCAAGATGTACGAATGTGCCTTAGTCAGGCCGAGTTCAGCTATAAAGCTGAGTGATGTGCCGAACGCAAGTATATACGACAGCACGGAGAGTATACCTGCAACAAGAGCAAGGACGATACCCAAGGTAACGACCTTGGCAATAGTTCTGTTGCTCGCACTCTGCATCTCTACAAGAGATGAGGTAAGCTTTGCTCCGTTGAGGTCCATTCTGGTCGCGATGAAGATCTGAGCGGTGGAGAACGCAATTGCTATAATCGCACAAACCACAGCATCGCCCGGATTAAGAGTAGTAGCAATCGCAAGAACGACAAGACTTATGATGATCGAGAGCGAGCTAACTATTCCGCAAAGCAGAACCTTTGCAAGAAGGATTGTAGACGCCTTTACCGGGAACATCTTTACTTTAAGTGCGGCTGCACCGTCACGGGTGATGTTAGTCGAACAGAAGGTGTTTGTAAGAATGCTGAAAATAAGAACAATAAGTGTTGCCAGCGGGAAATTAACCTGCATTCCAATTGTATTTGTGATGAGAGACTCGAACAATGTGTAACAGCAATATACCATTACGGGCATGCTCGCAGCTATCGCGAAATACGAGAAGAGGTTCTTAGGCTCTCTGAAAATACAGATAAACTCCTTCTTCATAAGAGTGATAAGTGGCTTAAGTTTTGTTCTCTGTGTCTTCTTTCTTCCTGTCTGACGTCTTTGCTCATTCTTGTATAGAGTAGCATAGAACAGACTCTTGGATACAAAGTAGATGAAGATTACCGCTATTACAGCAACCAAAATTGCAACTGCAAAGGATGTGAGAAGATTTGTGCCGAGAGCTATATCAGCAAAGCAATTTGCAGGATATGTCCATTTAGCAAGCAGCTGCAGAGTGTTGATGAACCTTTCGTTAAACAGGAACTTGATAGATCCTGTCTCAAGCAATACTTGCACTACCTCAAGGAAACCGGAGTAAATGAGGAAGGCTCCCATGATGATCGCGGTGATTGAGATGAACATCAAGGTATATCTATTGCTTATGAAGTCTATCAGTTTGATGTAAGGTACGAGAAGTATAGTCGCGATAAGGAATGCCGCCATGGGCATAAGCAACCATACAAACACACTCATCAGCCAAAAAATTGGAGGTAAATCCACCGACACATAGAAAATAGTGTTGATTGTTCCGATAAGAACGAGCGCGAGAATATAATTGGAGATAAGAAGGGTTGCTAATTTACTTGCAAAAATAGTTTGATGCTTTACGGGAAGACGTAAGAACAAGGTCTTATACTTCTTTTCCATAAGTGTCTTACGCATATTTTCGAGTCCCGCCATAACCAAAGCAGACAAGACTACTGTATAGCATAGGTTGAGCAGCTCTTTGGTACGAAGGAGAGGATCTGCTACCTTGTTAACCTTGACCAGTACATAGTTTGACACTACCGTGGACAAAAGTATAACGAATACCGCAGCAATTAAAACTACCATAAGCACCGAGAGCAGTGAGCCGAGAAAATCGAACTTCTTTCCCTTTTGCGGTCTCAAAGGGAACTGCAGTCTAAGCTCGTGCTTAAATAATATCAAAAATTTATCCATCGTTTTAGTCCTTGCTACCTCTTCCGATAACCTTTGCTACACGCTTAGTTACAGAGAGGAAATATTCCTCAAAGTCTCTGCCGGTCTCTTTGAACTTAGCAACGTCAATTACCTTAAGAATTCTTCCCTGGTCAATTATGTATACCTTGTTGCAAAGTCTCATTACAACGTCAAGATTGTGTGATGAGAAGAATACAAGATTACCCGCTGCAGCATGCTCCTTAAAGAAGATCTGTACCGAGTTTGCCGTATAGGGATCAAGACCTACCATAGGCTCGTCAAGAATGAAAACCTTGGGATTGTGGATAAGCGCTCCCATGAAGGAAATCTTCTGCTTCATACCGTGGGAGTAAGAGCTGATAGGATTGTAAATAGAGTCACCAAGTGCGAACAGCTCCTGGAAACGGTCTATCCTCTTTTTCCTATCTCTGACCTTAACACCATAGATGTCAGCCATGAAATTAATGTACTCATAACCGGTCATTTTTTCGAAGAGAGTATGCTCATCTGAGACATATCCAAAGTTCCTCTTTGCCTCGATGGAATCGGTCTTCAAATCGTGGCCCGCAATGATGATCTCACCGCGCTCATAAGGATGCATTCCGGTGATACATTTGATGGTGGTGGATTTACCCGCACCATTGTGACCGAGAACACCAATAATTTCTCCCGCGTCGCCAAAGATATTGATGTCCTTAACTGTGTAGTCGGCTTTCGAATCATATTTTTTAGCCAACCCCTTGATTTCAATCAACATTTTCTTCCTCCAAATAATTTTCGGGCGTCAAAATGAAGCGCCCGAATCAAGTTATTTTTTTGATGATTCATTATATAATTTTATAGAATACATGTCAATAGAAATAAAAAAAATCGGCAGAATTTCTCCCAAATACACAAGCCGCTTTTTCCGTTTTTGTGGAGTTTGACATATGCTTTTTCCATATATTCCCATTTTCATTTCATTTTTATTAAGAATTAACAAATGGACGTTTACAGGTATCTGTTCTGTATGAACTCTATTTTGTCAAAAATTAGGGTGGGTAGGTGATAAAAATCGGTCATTTTTGCTCATGTTGATGCCCTACCGTGTCAATTTTCACCGTTTTTGCCTCAAAAATCAATATTTTTTCAACTTTTTTCACGGCGCTTTTTTAAAAACTATCCCATTAAGCCTAAATATGACACCTTTAGTTTACTTTTTATAGCGTTATTTTTCATTTTTTGCCAAGAGTAAAAAAACGAGATTTTTTTGGACTTTTCATTTTTTAGGTGCTACGATTCAAAAATTAATGAAAATTCGGAAAGGAAGGTAAAATGTATGTTTTTGGTCATTTTGTCCATATTTAAGCATTCAGACAGTCTGTTCTTTCAAGAGTTATAAGCATCTCATTTTAATGCGCAAAAACACCTGAAACATAAGACTAATTTAAGCAAAAATCCCCTTCGAAAGCAGGTGTAAAAGGAGGATTTTTAGGGATAAAAAAACATATTTTTGACAAAAATTTAATGGGCAAAAAAGCGCCATTTAAAGCGCAAAAAAATGTGTAAATTCACCTTTTTTACTATCCCAAAAACCGTGTGGATTAACATGAATATTTATTGAGAAAAAAAGGAGTTTCGGATTAAATATAGATCGTGTTAAAGAATAAAAAATCTACATAAAAATGCCACAATGAGCACACTTGCAGAGCAGGTATGGTAAGTGAGGTTTGAGTGTTTATAGAGTTGAAATTATATCTAAGCTTGGTCTGTACATCTTGATCAATAAGCTGACGAAACATAAAAAACACCACCCTTTAGCGTGATTGTCCGTTAAGGACATTACGCTAAAGGGTGGTGTCCTTAGCGGAGAATTTGCACTTTGACAAAAGTGCAAGCATCGCATTTGACTAGTCAAATGCAAAATGGGCTAAGCCCAAACCCTTATACAAACAGAAAGAGCAAACACGCAAGACGAAAATCTTGTATGTCTGCTCTTTTTCTGTTAGTGATGTATTTGCTGTCGCAAAAGTGATGTTATTCGCTTCACTCATAATGATGTTGCGAGCCTATGCTCGCAGTGATGTGATGTTTGCCCACTGTGCCGAAGGCACAACATCATTCACGAAGTGAACATCACAAGGCGAAGCCGACATCACTTGCCCGTTAGGGCAAACATCGTTTAGCGTGATTGTCCGTTAAGGACATTACGCTAAAGGGTGGTGCTTTTTTTGGTGAGCCAATGTGTATCTAAGTCGAATCTTTAAGCTGCCCGATAAATAGGAATTTGTTTAATTAAAAAATGCCTTTGTTGTATTTCCTTTGCACTGCAATAATCCAAGCAATTCCGATGAATAAACCAATAAAAAGTACTGCAACAGCAATCATTGAAATTACTTCTGAATCACCGAATAGACTTATTATACCACTGAGTAATAATGACAGTGAAACAACAAACAAGGCTTTTCCGAAGGCTTTTCCATAGGCAGCTTTATCGGTAACTTTGGTTTGATGATAGTCGTGAATCAAGTCGGTCTTACCTTGATATATTGCAATGCTTATTTTAATCATTGGCACCGCTGACAAAAACATAATTATAGAATACAGCACCATAACTATTACCTCGTCAAATTCTTGTTTGTCTGTGAGTTGATTATAGCATGATTAATCTTAAAAGTCAATCGACCTTTGGGGTTTAATTATGGTTTAATTATATATACGGGAATTTCGCTAAAAGCGAATATTTGCTCACTCTACGCCTGAAGAGCGAGCTCTTCGATCTCCGAGTGGCAAATGCGAACCCACGCGACGTGCGTCGCCGGGTGAGATTCCTCGTACGGGTCACCAAAAAAGAAAAACAACCCAATCCGAGTTCGGATTAGGTTGTTTTTGGTGACTCGTACGGGAATCGAACCCATGTTTTCAGCGTGAGAGGCTAACGTCTTAACCGCTTGACCAACGAGCCATACATACATTGCTTGACTATTATACAACAAAAGAATGTGTTTGTCAATAGGTAAATCGAAAAAATTTGAAAAACTTTTAAGAAAAAACAGGAAAATTAAGTTTATATTTATCTCTTTCTTCTTTTTTTGAGAATAAAATTGAATATTCTTGTCTTTTTTTATTGACTTATGAATTCAAATGATATATAATAGTTATGTTAAATATCAATATGGCGGTAAATTAAATGTATATTTCTGCATACTACATAGATAGTAAGGGTCAGAAAATATAATACGCTCCCCGGAGGACAAAAATGACAAAAAGAAAATATTTAAGGGCATCATTCTTTTTAACGCTGTTTATTCTTGCTATTATGGCATTTATAACCTGGTCTATAAAGGCAGATATTGATGCTGCAGCGTACATTCCCGACGCTTTAGATGAGTTAACACTTGAAAAGGCATTTATGATATTTGGCATAGGTACCGCATTCCTTGCTCTTACTCTTCTCATTAAGAAGATAGCATCGATTTGCGAGAAAAATGCCGTTACTCTTTTCGTAATGCTTCTTGATGCTGCCAGCATTGCATTCTTCGTAATTATCTTTAGCAAATCTATTCCATTCATTCTTGCAGGTCAGATCACATCTTACATATTTGAGGCATCTACTCTCGTGCTTTCGGCACTTGCATTTCTCTTAGATCTCTTCTCTCTTCCCGCAGAGAGATGGGGATAAAGTCCGTTTTTGTAAACTAAACTTTGTAAAAAAATAAAATTTACCCAATTTCCCAGACGGAAGTTGGGTATTTCTTTTTTAAAATTCCATCATTTGTCTTTATTACCAAACATCCTACATTGATTGATCGGTAGGGGTATGCTACAATATATATGTGCTACTCCAATCGGCAAAACCAAAAACATTTTTTCATTAAAAGACCGAAATCCAGGGGTAGCAGGAAAAGGAGATTTTAATGACAAAAAGAAACACACAGAAAGCGATACACCTTAAATCAGGACTTGTTGCGGGCACACTCGCCTTAGCAATCGGTATGTCAGCACTGTCGCCCACGGCTATTGAAACGAGATCTTCGAGGATAAACAATCCGAACTCGAACACAGAGTACATAAACCTGGAAACAGGTAAAATTGAATATACTCTCCCCTCGATATCGACTCGCAATCTTTGGAAATTGTCTCAAAGGACAGTAAGTGTAAACGGTAAAGTGCTCTCTGAACCTGCCGTTATGATGAATGGGATTTTATACCTTCCGCTCCGCGCTTTTGCAAATTCGCTCGGCTCTGCTAAAGTAAGCTATAATAAAAGCACAAAGACAGCAACGCTCGAGATGTCCGGGTTGTATCTAACCGCAACCGATGGCGGCTTTGTTACCTATGCCAACGATCGGCCGCTCTTTAGCTTTTCACCCAACGTACTGATGAGCAACGGCAGGATGTATATACCCGCATCAGCACTTACCAAGGCTCTCGGTGTTGAGGTGAAAACTCACACGGGTAGTTCCGTCACCGTTTTAGGAAACTACAAGCCACTCACTCATGCCTCAAAATACTACCGTGAGGACGAGGTATATTGGCTATCTAAAATAATCACTGCCGAGAGTGCAGGCGAATCTCTGATCGGTCAGATTGCGGTCGGTGACGTAATAATGAACCGAGTCAAGTCTACTCTTTATCCAAACACTATATATGGTGTAATTTTCGATCGAAAGTACGGTGTACAGTTTAGTCCTGTATTGGATGGCAGAATATACAACACACCAACCTATACCGCTACCTTGGCGGCTAAGATATGTCTTGAAGGAACATCACTTTCGGATGATGCAATGTTCTTTCTCAACCCTAAAACGGCACAGTCAAATTGGATAGTAAAGTCACGCGAATACGCGTACACTATTGGCGGCCATGATTTTTATCTATAAAAAATTTAAGAAATACATTTAAACCGCTTGAAAAATATCTATTCGTAGTGTATAATATATCTGTTAAATAAATTATACTCTTTCGGAGGATATGAAAATGTTTTACAGACTTAAGGTTGCAGGAATTGAAAGAGATCTTCCCTTGTGCCCTATCGCAGAAAACCTCTACATCGGTGCGTTCATTATGTTCGGTGATGTCGAGCTCACCGAAAAGTGTGCACAAGCCCTTATCAAAAAAGCTCCCGAGCATGACGTTATGATCACCGCAGAGTCTAAAGGCATTCCACTTGCTTACGAAATGTGCCGTCTCTCCGGCAAGAATCGTTACGTACTCGCAAGAAAGTCGGTTAAGCTATATATGAAGGACGTTGTCAAATGCGAAACTCAGTCCATAACAACAGCAGCAAAGCAGACGCTCTACATAGACGGTGATGATGCAGAATATATCAAGGGCAAGAGAGTTCTTATCGTTGATGACGTTATTTCAACCGGAGGCTCACTTCTCTCACTTGAGAATCTTGTAGAGCAGGCAGGCGGAAACGTGGTCGGCAAAATGACCGTTCTTGCAGAAGGTGAAGCGGCCGATAGAGATGATATCATATTCCTTGAGAAACTCCCTCTCTTTGACGGCGAGGGTCGCGCGCTTTAATTTTAAAATACACTAAAGACACTTGCGAAAACGCAGGTGTCTTTTTTATGTTCTATTCTTACGGTTTGTGTCACAAAAGCGGAGAAAGGCATACTATGTAAGTGAGCGGTGAAAAATCGCAAACATTCTTCGGAGGAACATACTATGAATAACAACTGCCTTTGCCATCTTTTTGATGATAACTGTACATGGATAATCATCCTTGCTATTATCGTTGTTTTCTGTTGCTGCTGCAATCATTAATCAGAGAAGCATCAATAAATAACTTCACATTTTGACAACTATTGTTATCAATTAGATGTCAAAAGTAAAAGCGAGCCGTCTTTCGGCCCGCTTTTTATCTTTATACTATTTCAACTTTGATGTACCAAACACGGTAAGGCTTGATCCAAATCCGCCGCCCGATGCTGAGGAAATATCTGCAGCAACGACCCTATTTCTATATACCAAGAGATTGACATACACCGTCCCCTCGTGGTCATAATTTGTCACCTCATAGGCATAGTGTGTAACACGCTTTCTTTCATACTTGGTAATGTCGAGTCCTTGAGTCTTTTGTATCTGATTATATCCAAGAATAACTCTGTCAAAGTCATCCGGCATAGTAAAGCTTTCCTCTTTAACGGGTGTAGAATTTACCTTTATACCAAACCCTTCTATAAAAGCGACTCTATCTTCGTTGGTCTTCATTCCTCCGTAATTAATTTCTCTGCCGCTCGATGAGGCATATACACTCTCCGTTGAGCCAATGGTCAGAAGAAAAACGAGTACCGCAAGGCACAGAAAAATACAAGCAAAAAATTTCAGCGTCGATGCCCTGATAGAATATATAAACATAACCCCTCCATATTCAAGCGGTAATCCGCTTACTCAGAACAGGAAAAATTAAAGTCTCCCGGTCTGCTATTAAAGCATATTCGGAAGACCTTTAATATATTCTTAGATAATCGGATAAAATCATTTCTTCACTACATTAAAGTATTTTATAGTGAGTCTTAAGATATTCGTACCTTATTTTATCCGTTATTCCTTCTTCTCATCAAAGAAAACAAATGCAGAGATTGCGCTCATAGCACTTGAAAACAGGAACAAAACACCGAGCTGACCTATCATATCGGTGACAAATGGTTTACCTGCCTCCGGGTGCCAAACAAACGTTATACCATCATCGGTAACAAAGTGGAAGAAGAAATAAGCAATCGCAAGCACACAAAGACCTATTATCAAGCAGATGAGCGAAAGCTTAAGCAGTTTTTTCTTAGTCATTTTAAACCTCATATACTGTAAAATTACTTAATATTATATTTTCTTAGGAAATAGGTTGCAGTACAACTCCATGCGTGGCACATACTGTTTACCTTGTTATCATCATATGGTGAGAAATAAGGATCGCCCGGTACAAATGCCTCGAAGAAGGTATCTGCTCCAAGTTCTACCATTGCACCCCAAATACGACGTATATATGAGAGGGCGTCGTCGGTAAGTCCCGCCTTAAAAAGTGCCTCAACCGTGTAGTGGTGCATATACGGTGTAAACGGCTTTATGCTATCCTGCGAGCTTATAGCATCAAGCATAACACGCTTCGCCTTATCACCCGAAACAACTCCGCCAAGGATCATCCACGCACTTGCGTGTACGCTGTATTGCCCTTCGTCACGCTCGTTGATGAAGGCTGATCTTTCCTCGTTGTAAAGCAGTTCATATGCTACCCTTCTCCCCTTTGAAAGACGAGTACGGTAGATATCGGCATCAGGAGATCCAATCAAGTCAAGTGTGTTCACCAAATTGTCAAGGGTGTAGAGATACACACCAAAATGTGCGGTAACTTTTTTTAGTCCTGCGCACCAATCGATAAACATATCCTCCTCGGGAACTGTGAGAATACCGTCAGAATCAAGGCATCTATGTGCAGATTCCATAATTGACACAACAAGCGGATATAACTCATCAAATGTATCTCTATCACAGATGTGTTGATAGTAATCGCACAAGCTGTTTACGTACATCATAGAATAGTCGACAATATGCCAGCTACCCGAAATAAACACGGGATTTTCATAGATAAAACCCGGTAAAAATCCGAGAGAATTGCGCTCTGATGCAGCAAAGAGATAAAGACACCTTTTGACAAGTGCGGTATCACGAAACGTGTAATAATTGGCAAGCGCCTCGAGTCTGAGATCTCCTATCCACAATCTGCGATCACGTTTTGGTCCGTCCTCAAAAACACGTTGCATGCAGTTTTTTAACGTGTTTACCGCTACACGGTCAATAGCTTTCAGTTGATTATCGTTGCTATCGTACGGTATCAGCTTACTCTCATCCGCACTCGTCACCGCCTCAAACATAAAGTTGGAAAGAGAGAGTCTTTTCGGTGTATGTATAACCTCAAGGGTAACGTAGCGCGCAGCATATCGGCGCGGCAAAGAGTAAATTCCGGGAAAATCAATCTTTACCGTGTCCTCTTGAATCCAGGATTCACACAGCCATCCGCCATAAGACGAATAGTCATAATTCATCTCATCCTTAGTCTCAAAGAAGCGCACCTTGAGGGTCACGGGCGCATCAATATATTCGTCAACGAACCACATCTTGAAGGATAAATATCCAACGTAATGATTACCAAGATCAACGGTAAGGATATCGCCCTTGTCAAGTACGGTTAAAGGAGTATTAGGATTTATCCTTGTTCTCTTTATTTCGGGCAGATTATCATCTGCCTTTTTTAGAAAATGCTCATTCATATTTATTTACTTTTCCTCGTTAGCATCATTGGAATCTGACTTTTGCTCTACCTCTTCGGTTTTAGGTTCGTCACACTTTTCTTGAAGCACAGCATCTGCGGAGCTTTCAACGTTTTTCTCAGCAGAATCCTCCGTATTTGAATCCCTTTCATTTTCTTCGGGCGCGTTCTCGGCCTTCTTTGTCTGTTCCGTAGTCTCAGAGGACTTTTCCTCTTTTGAGTCATCCTTCTTATTTTTCTTTAAGCCGAATGGAATAGATACGCTCTTTTTCTTCTCATCCTCAAGATCAAACGGCTCTTCATTGCCCTCCGGGTATATCATTGCCGCATTGTCAAGCATTCCACGAAGAAGTGAAGCAAGCTCATCTGCCTGCTTACTTGACATAGTGCTTATTTCTACGCTCTTTTTTCCTTCCCCGATATATACTGTTACTTTATGTAAAACCACCCCGTCCTTAGGCTTAGATGATTTTACATCCACATAATTTACATCATCAAATTTATACTGTTTCTTAAATGGATTGTAAACATTCATTTGCAAATTTGGCGAATCAAGGATTATTTTATTAAAAAGCATACTTATAAATGTATAAACAACTCCTATTATTACGAGTATATAAGCAACAACAAACATAGGAAGCTGCCACGCCTCCTTCATCACAATTCCGCCGGCAATACACAAAAGAAGCGCAAAGCATCCGGAGATGTAAGCGGCTATTGTAGATCGGTTTTTAATAATTACGTAATCCCCGTAATTTATTATGGACAAGCTTTTTCTTTCTTTAATTTTTTCGTTTCTTTTCTTTCCTTTTTTATTCTTCATCATATTTATCTTCCTCTTTGCTGTCAAAAATTTTCGCGGTAAGCTTATCAAGCATCAGAACACCCTGCATGCCAACTGTGAGAACAAGAACTACACCGAAGTAGTAAGCTATAATCGTAGTGAAGAAACTACCGAATATGTCAAGCATATATATCGATGCTGAGCCGTACGGATCCATACCAAAATGATCTCTGTGATACACAAAGTTCAAAATCACACCAAAGGTGATTATGGAAAGTGTAAACACCATCGATTTTATCCAGTGCTCAAAATCAGCTTTTACTTGATGTGAAAGCACAAGATAGATTCCATAAAGCGAGCATATCATATGACATACCGCCTCTGAGGTGTATATAAAGCTCGCTTCGGTATTGAAGTTGAAAATATAATCATGCTCGGGACTTATCAGCATTGCCAAAAACATACCAACGTTAAGAGCAGCTATTGCGCTGTAAGCATAATCCTTCACGCTATCCTTCATAAAAGGGGTCAGAAGAATAACCGTGAACATAAGCGGACTGATATTACCGAGTGTCATCCATCCGCTATCTAACCATCCCTTTTGGTAAGCAGCGTAATTCCAGCAGGAATACGCAAGAAAATCGGCAACAATAAAAAGTATATTACACAGCCTTACGTTAATTTTCGAACGGTAAAAGCACATCAAAGAGAGTGTGACAAAGAAAATCAACGTAAATATGCCGAGTATTAAGGTCATATCCATCTCGGCAACCTCACGATAACCACATGTTCTTTTCGGGTTCTTCTTCTGTTTCTGACTCGATGAAGCCCCAGATTACCGTTGCCAAAGACCAATTTTCTACCCACCCTTCAGGCTTCTCCGATATTGGAGTTCTGATAGTCATCTGTTCATTGTCAAAAGCGTATTCACCGATAATCTCAACCGTGACGGGCAGATCAACCAAAAGGAGTTTAGGACAGTTTCTAAATGCGTGAGAGTCTATCCTAACAAGACCTTTAAACACCGACTCGTAGTCATCAGGCTCGATATTATCATGCTTTTTATCTTTAAAATCTTCAAGTTTTATCATCTCACCGTCAAGATAGAGATATTCCTCCGTCTCAAAGGTTATCGACTCAAGTGAAGTGCATCCGTCGAATGCTCCTTCCTCAATTACCTTAACCCCTGACGGAATAACTATCTCCTTAAGCGATGTGCAACCGGCAAACGCATATGCGGGAATAACCTCTAATGTGTTTGGCAAAGTTACCTTCTCAAGCTTTACACAATTCATAAAGGCATTTTTGCCAAGCTTTGTAAGAGTACCGGGGAGCTCAACCGAAACGAGTAAGTCACAATCTCTGAACACGTTATCTCCTATCGAGAGTATACCGTCAAGCATATGGATATTTGTTATTCCATCTCGATCACGAAAGGCATCATCGCGTATACCGAGAACCATCTTTTCATCGTGATAAACTCCAACGTAAACGTCTCCCGTTAGATCCTTGAAGCATCCGGTAATTTCGCAGTAATTACTATCCTCACTCGACGTATAGTCAAAGCCTATGCTCGTCTGCCACTCCCATACTGCCTTGATAACCGTATCTCGCGTTATCTGTCTATATGATGCACTCCACGAATGAAGATAACATCCGTCCTTTGCAACGACGGGAGGTGTTGCGCTTTTACCCTGTGTAACAACCTGCTCAAGATCTCCTGCTATGAGTGTTCCACCATTGAGATCAAACGTAACCGTATAAGTCTTCTTACCTGCGAAGAAAATCAAAATTAATATTACAGCTATTGCAACAAACTCAACGCCGAGGATCATTCCAAGCTTGATTTTCTGTTTCATATTTTTCCTTTCGAACCGTTATATAAGACGATTTTATATAATGTTGATCTGACACATTTTCATCGTAGTCAAGGCTGCCTCGTGTGTCTCGGGAGTAACACCGGCACAGCAGGATGAGTCTACAGTTACGTCTCTCTCGGGAAAACGTGCCTTGATAAGCATAGCGTTAGAAACAACGCAAATATCCGTACAAAGTCCGACAAGCTCAACTTCGCGGAAATTGATGGATGTCAAGTAATCGACAAGCTCATATGATCCAAAAGTAGGCTTCTCAATTACCATTCGGTGTCCGCGAAGAATATCATCGGGAATCTTATGACCGTGAGTTCCTCTGATGCAATGCTCAACGGGAAGATATCTTCCCTCTCTTGTCTGAGAATAGTTGAGGTGATGTGTATCCTTGGTGTAAATTATAACGCCACAGTCATCCTCGTACTTTTTTATTTTTTCAATAACGTTTGGAACAATTGCCTGAGCCTCGGGAGTGCCAAGCGCACCGTCGATAAAATCGTTTTGCATATCAACAACTACAAGTACTTTCATTTTTATTATCTCCTTATTTTATCTTTTAATCTGAAGAAACTGTGTATTCGTATCGCGTCTGTGACGTAGACTCTTCCACGCTTCAAACTCTCGATCTCTCTTGGCTATATATCTTCTAATGATCGCACTTATCGTAATAAATACAAGAGCTCCGATGAAGAAACCGGTCATATCAATTAACACGTCCTGCCACCTGCCGCTTCTTCCGGGCATATAAAGCTGAATAAACTCGGTAAGGGCTGCTGACGGTAAACCGGTTAATATAAAGATTACGAATCTGTCAATCGTTCTATATATCCCGTTTAGATATCTGAACATATTCATCGATATAAAGCCGAGTGCTGCAAAGAGTGTCATATGTCCGAGAACCTTAGCGACAAATTTAGCTAAGTTTTTAAGAAGCATTGCGGCAACATCCTTGTTCTCCTGTAGCTCTATTGTGTATATGTCCTCGACACGTGTGTATCCATCGTCTAAAATGAGCTTAAGAGTGGTAGTGCCGTGGCTCTTGCCGGTTATTGTAAAGCTACCCTTGTCATACTTTACCGATATCATCGAAGAATCGTATTCAAACTTGGCACTCTCGTAGGTAACCTTGCTTGAGTACGTCATCTTAAAGGTCTTGACATCGGTGTCAAGCATTTTAATCACGTGCGTTTGGTTCACCTCTTTATCGTTGAGTGTCGGCGCCTTCATATAATTTCTGACCTTCAAAACGCACTTATATTCAAAGCCGTTCGGTAAAGTGAATGTGAGATGCTTATCTCCGGGCTTGGAGAAGTATATGTGGCTTATATCGGTAAATTTTATATTATCTTCATCGCAGGTAACCGTATAATCCGTCATAACCTGCTTGCCGTCATTGTACAGTCTTACAACAGTACTACATCCTCTGTAGCAAGTAAATTCATCTAAGGGAGTTGGATCCGTGTACTTATCTGCAAGTCTTATCTCATCGATCTCGGTAATCTCTTTTGCCGGTTCGGATATGGTAAAAGCAGTCGTTTCATCACTTCTGCCGTTTTCATAAACAACGCCAAACTTTAAAGATACACCGTCGGGCGTAACCTTTATGGGAACAAGTGCGCCATCCTCACGCATCTCAAAATATTCCTCATCATATGTAATAGCATAATCCTTTATGTTGTATGATGATGAGCTCTCGGTTGTATGAGAAAAAACGTACACGGGTATGCCTATATGAAGTTTTTTTACTGCATGCTCATATCCTTTTACGTAATATGCTGCGATAAACTCATCGGGACATTTTTTAATAAAGCGGAATGTGAATACCTTTTCAAAATCTTTATCGTATTTTGAGGTGACCTTAATTTTTGCTTCCAAGGCATCACCCTCAAACTTCATATTTGCCTCAACTGCGCCTCTACTGTTTATCTCAACGTATTCGGGAGAAAGCGACTCGTAAATAAGTCCTGCGTCACCGCTGAAATCTCCCTCTGCTTTAAACTGGAGATAATACGTTTTGTTGGCAAGAAGATCTGCTCCGTCGCCAACGTCCACAGTAACGTTAACAATTTCCTTTTCATTCAGTTTTGTTCGGATAATTCTTGCCACGTAAGAGCCGGCAGATGATCCGTATGTGATGAACAGAATCAAAAATGCCGCGTATACAAGATACAGTAAAATAGCAAGCTTTTTGTTTTTCCTCATGATGAATATATTTCCTTTTTTGTTTATTAACCGATTAAAAAATTACCGATCAGTGTGTAGACTATTTCGTGTTTTCTTTTTTCATTTGAGCAATTTTTATCTTTAATCGATGACACGTTAAAGCTATGTGCCGCCTTTATTTCCGCCGGGAAACATTTTAAACTATAAATCATCCCAATTAGGATTCATTGTGCTTACTAACTCGTTTTTACGAATCCTCAAAAGCTCTTTTAATTTTTTTCTCTCAAAATTGCATTCTTAAAATCACTATAGCTTTCAAAATACACTAATTTGTGTACATGATACCTATTTGTAAATCCACCCACAAGCTCATTTATATGTTCATAAAGCCGTCGTTTAAAATCATTAGTTACACCAATATACATAACCTTGTCGGTTTTGTTAGTTAGTGTATAAACATAATACATAATTGAAACTTATCCTTGTGTTACCAAGGCAAAATATCAAAGTGCAATATTGTATAAACTCACTACAAATTAAGACAGCTCTACACTTATTTCGCATTTTTAGAAGAGCACTTGCACTAATTATCCGACTTGAGGCTCATACCTCGGCACCATAAAACCTCGCCCTTTCAAGTCCTGCCTTATTTGGCGAGTGAAGTGCAATCATTCTCTTACCGTCAAGCGTGGTAAATATCATTGCGTGGCCGCCGTCGAAGTCAAAACGGCTACCCCCGTGTATCCATTTACCGCGTATGGAGTCACTCTCTGCATCAAGGACAAGGTATCTGCCACGATAGAAGCTCGACCATATCATATGGAGTCTTTCGCCCTCGCGATAGAGAAACGGACCGT
Source organism: Eubacteriales bacterium (assembly GCA_045634385.1). GTDB lineage: Bacteria > Bacillota > Clostridia > Oscillospirales > CAG-272 > UBA1740. Next base: position 23,159 of record JAZRAE010000077.1, read on the forward strand.
CGGTTACATAGTTGCCCGAGCCTGCCTCAAGTTCGCTCACACTATGGTTGTCGGATGCGCGAAATAGCATAAAAGGCTCGCCTTTTGCACGTGTTAAATCGGGCGATAACTCTTGTGCCCATATCTCACCGTCACCTACCTGTACCCACTCGTGACTGAACACCATATATGGCTTTCCGTCTTCAACGTAAAACGTTCCGTCAAGGCACTCCCATCCCTCGGGAGTTATAGGCTTTTCCGACACGGGTAGGTACTCACCGTCCGGAGTATCGGATACGAAGATGTGTGTGGTGCGGCACTTTCCTTCCGCTTTACAGCTGCCGAAAAGGTAGTACTTGCCGCCCCATTTGTGAACTTCTGCTGCCCAAAAATCTCTGTCTGCAGAGAAGTCGCATTTTGCTCCGTCGAAGATTACCTTCGCTTCGTCAAACGTCTCAAGATCATAGCTCTTATAAACCGAGAAGCTATGTCCAGCGTGCAAACTGTCCTTTTCAAGCGCGGTAGTACCGTACATATAGTAACATTTATTTTCAAGATCCGTCAGTATGAACGGATCGCGTATTCTGATTTCGTCTCTCTTTGGCAATTCAATCCCCCCCCGAAAAATATTATTATTCAGTAACGAATTTAACGATCGGAGTTACGTCTTCAAGTGAATGAGGATGATGCTTGCACTCGGGCTTTACGATACAGGTAATATCGATGCCGTGACTCTTACAATACTCGATCATTATGCCGGAGTTCTCCTCAAAGGGTACGATCTCATCCAAGCCGCCTGCTACGAGCATAAGCGGTATACCGTGTGAAAAGAACTCGGGAAGATTCTCTATCGGATGTCCCTTAAAGGTCATGATAGTCTCGGGTGTGAGATCAAACTCGGCGTACACCTGCTCACGGTTTTGGCTACCCGCAGGGGGCCAGGATCTCATATCAAGCACGGGAGCATCGAGGTATATTTTATCCACGCACTCGGGATAAAAGAGCGCAAAGTTGAAGGCGTAAAGACCGCCTCTGCTAAATCCGAACAAGGCGCACTTATCCTCAAGTGAGAACTCCTTGATCACGTGTTTGTAAAACTCGCGCATCAGTCTCACCGCGCGGTAGCTGCCGTACATATCTCTGATCGCGTAGTAAACGCGTGTGTATCCGAGGTCGAGAAGCTCCCTCTCAGCCATATCGAAGGCGCCAAAAAATTCGGTCTTCCATACCCATTTTCCGTTGGGGTTCTCGGGACGAACTACGGTAGCCTCGTAACCGTTAAAATTAAACTTGATTACGTTTGCCATATCTATGCTCCTATCCGTGTTTTCGTTTTATTCGGTATCTCTCGTCGATCTTCCGAAGTCGATTTTTCTTATTTTCATTTCGCTGTAAAGCATCTTGGCAAGGTAATGAACGTTTGCTGATGAGACGCCCTTGGAGTTACCGAGGACGACAACACCCATCTTTCTCTTTCTGTTGATAATCACAGAGGAACGGAAGGTTCCTACTCCGCCAACGTGCCAAAGCTGATTTGATTTTTTATAGGCATGCCAACCAATGCAGCACGCAAGATTTCTTTTTGGCGAAAGAGTTTTTCTACATATATTATGCGCTGATGTGATATACCCCTTATCGCTCTCGATTTGGTGCGTAATATACGTCAGCATATCCGACACGGTGCTTACAAGTCCACCTCCGGCAATATAGGGATTATCCCTTTCCCATTTCCAAAAGTTAATTATACGTCCGCCATATGCCGAACGAGGCTGTCTGCTCTCCTCGGGAATGGTGATGTGGGTATCCTTCATATTCAGTTCATCGTGTACGAACTGTTCGATAAGCTCGGAGAAGTTTTTGCCCGTAACTGCCTCGGCAACAACCGCGAGAATTGCATATGAAAAATCCGAATAGGAGTAGCCGTATTCCCTCTTCTTTTTGCGCCTCTTAAGGCAATTAATAACTGTCTTGGCTGTGCATTTTTCATAAATGTTGCGCCTTGCATATCCGTGGCGCAAAAGCGCGGGAACGGTGATCTCTGCCGGGGTAAGATGCAAATAGCCCGCAGTATGTGTGAGTAACTCGTAAAGAGTCGGATAATCCCCCGGAGGCAAAGCGACATAGTCTGACACGCTCTTATCAAGCGAGAGTTTTCCCTCTCCCATAAGCTTCAGTATCAGGTGAGCCGTAAAAGTCTTACTGATCGAGCCTACATCATACAAAAGACCGCACGGGTCGGGGGTATTACCAAAAACGTAAAGCTTACCACCGTGGTAAAATCCCACTGTAATCGATTGGTTCTTCGAGAGAGATAAATATTTATTTATAGAGTTTTGTACCTTCGGACGCATAGCGTCAAGGTTAAGATGTTCTATCAAATTTATGTTTTCCTCTTTCAGTGTTTTTATGGTGTGTTTATAAGCGCACTTCTACCTTTTCGGGTGTCAATCTCATCACAGACGACGATTATATGTAAAGCACGAGCTTTTGCACGTGTTCGCAATTCGGAATCTTTCATAAACCTTCTCCTTTTTCAGTGAAGTTTTTGCTCTGCAAAAGTGAAGTTGTTTACTTCGTTCACAGTGATGTTTTGCACGCTATGCTCGCAAAGTGAAGTTAAGTTTGCTGCACTTCGCCATCAGGCGAAACTTCACTCACACAGTGAACTTCACTGCGTAACAACTTCACTTGCCGCAGGCGAACTTAGTTATCGAGTCGTCGTTTGAGGCATACGACACTTTCGACGTGGGTGGGGACTCCAAAAGGTATAAAAATCGGTCAAAAATGGGGGTGGTGCACCAAGTTTGTCTCAAAACAACCTTTTCTTCTTGTTAGTGAAATCCTTCAAAAATATATTTGATAATTTCCAACTTTTCAGGAGAAGCGTGCTCCTTTAAATATTCCATATCCTCATCTGTTATCGGTTCAACCTCAATCTCGCAAGTTCCATTTTCTTCAAGTAGTTTATGAAACTTGAAGGTTTCATCCGTAACCTTAGTGTTAACGCCCGCGATATCAAGCGTTACACCGTTTGGCAAAGTAACTTGATACTTAACGGCATCGGGGGTGCCGTTATCCTTGTGTAACATCCAAACTTTGGCGTGAAGCACGTCCTCGTATGGGGTATAGGTTTCTCCAAGCTCAAAATATGTAGATGAATTAATTCCCTCGGCATCAAAATGTACGTAGCAATTTGCAGAAAGACCGTAAAATGGAAATAATAAAACGAATGAAACGAGCAAGCAAATAAAACTGACTTTTATGTTTCTTACCCTGCCACCGGAGCACCATGCGTCATCGATAGCAATAGCGAAAAAAGGAGTTTTAATGAAGTAGGCGATAATGAAAATAAGAAATATACCTAAAAACAGTACAGGAACAAGCCCGGCTATGGTGCCGCCAAGCATAATAAGTTCACTTTCGCCAGCCATTATCTTATGTATCAAGCGTAGAGCAAGGTAGCTTAACAACCCGAACAATATAAAACTTGGAATAAACAAAATACAGGCGTATTGATGAGAAAGGGATTTAAAAAATCTGCAATACTTGGTATTTTTCACCTTGTCTGCCGCCATTGCTTCAAGCTCCAAATCTTCGTATTTGTCAGGATTCTTTATAATATCGTGAAGTCTTAGAGAAATAGCAATTATCCCTACAACATAAATTATCAAAAATATTATCAAGATCAGATTCATCAAAAAGCTCCTTTCGACATGTTATACTGAACTGCTGTAAATGAGAGTTTTGAGTTTTGCTCAAAATCACTTTTGTCCGTTGATTTTTGCCTTAACGGTGGTAATCGAAGCAATCAACATTCTTCTTATCTTGCCGCACTTGTTCCGCAAGGATTTGAAAGTAGCCTCATCAATTATACCGCTCTTGAACAGAACCGAAAGCCAAGTTTCGGTTTCGTTTGCTTCCTTTTGCGCTATTTCTAATTTATGTACGAAATCCGCATTGCTTTCGGCATATTTTGCTTCGGCTATATTCGCGCTGATTGAAGATGCACTGCGAATAAGTTGCTTTGTGTATTCGGGGCGACCCTTAATTTTTGAGCATAATTCAGTAATCTCAACCGCAAATTCAATCGCGAGCTCGTGTGATGTTTTCGCCATAAATACTCCTTTGGGTCCACCTATGGTGGAGTGATATAGACGGCGTTGCCGTCGTGATATAGCGCAACTTCGTCGCGCGTGATATGGAAAGCCGTTGGCTTTCGTGATATGCTTGCTTTCGCAAGCGTGATATGC
>JAZRAE010000078.1:0-7894 GCA_045634385.1 Eubacteriales bacterium
GATCACCGGTGCTGCTCAGATGGACGGTGCTATCCTTGTTGTTGCAGGTACTGACGGCCCTCTTGCACAGACCAGAGAGCACGTTCTTCTTGCTCGTCAGGTTGGCGTTCCCGCAATCGTTGTTTTCATGAACAAGTGCGACATCGTTGATGACGAGGAGCTTCTTGACCTCGTTGAGATGGAGATCCGTGACCTCCTTAACGAGTACGAGTTCCCCGGTGACGACATTCCGATCGTTCGTGGTTCTGCTCGTGAGGCTCTTACCTCCACTAATGGCCTTGATGCACCTGAGTATGCTTGCATTATGGAGCTTATGAATGAGGTTGATAACTACATTCCTACTCCCGAGAGAAAGGCTGACCTTCCCTTCCTTATGCCCGTTGAGGACGTATTCTCTATTTCCGGTCGTGGTACCGTTGCTACCGGTCGTGTAGAGCGTGGTACTGTTAAGATGGCTGACACCGTTGAGATCGTAGGTCTTACCGAGGAAAAGAGAACTACCGTTGTAACCGGTATCGAGATGTTCCATAAGCTCATGGACTTCGCTGAGGCTGGTGATAACGTAGGTCTTCTTCTTAGAGGTGTAAACAAGACCGATATCGAGAGAGGTCAGGTTCTTGCTAAGCCCGGTTCCATCCATCCCGAGACTAAGTTCATTGGTCAGGTTTACGTTCTTACTGAGAAGGAAGGCGGCCGTTCCAAGCCCTTCTTCTCCGGTTACAGACCTCAGTTCTACTTCAGAACTACCGACGTTACCGGTATCATCAACCTTCCTGAGGATGTTGAGATGTGCCGTCCCGGTGATAACGTTAACATGAACGTTGAGCTTATCAGCCCCATCGCTTGCGAGAAGGGTCTTCGTTTCGCTATCCGTGAGGGTGGTAGAACCGTTGGTTCCGGCGTTGTTGCAGAGATTCTCTAATTCAGAATTTCTAATTCAAACCGAATTATAAGCTATAAATAAAGTTACCCGGCAAGTACTTTCAAACGTATTTGCCGGGTAATTTAAACAAAATAAAAGTGTTTTAGCGGCTGATAAAATTATAAATGCCGCGCATATGTCCTAAAAATTAATAATCAACAAATTCTTTGGGGAATGGTGAAATTCCATATCGGCAGTGAAGCGAAGGGATAAATTGATCCTATTCGATAAGTCTGCGAGGAGCTGGTGCTCCCGAAGAGGTAAATCCTCTACCGACGGTTATAGTCCGGATGAAAAAAGAGATTTGTAAATTCGCGTTTTTCGCCGAATTTCTCTTTTCCTCATAGGGGTGTTGCGCCTTTATGAGTTTTTCTTTTTTAAATACGAAAGAAAAGAGTAATTAATATGAACAAAAATAATAATTTTACAAGTTCTAAAAAGCTCGCGGGAGCGGGTATATTTGCAGCTTTGGCTATTGCCGTCAGCTTTGCAACTTCATTTATTAAAATAGGTTATCTTTCACTTGATGCAGGTGATATAATCATTGTTTTGGCATCATTTATCTATGGACCGGGTGTCGGAGTAGCAATATCCTTGATATCATCTATGGCGGGCTTCTTCTATAGTGGTACGATGTGGTGGGGCGCACTTATGGACTTTGTCTCATCCGCGGTATTTGCTTTTACAGCATCTTTCATTTATTCAAGACGCAAGACCTTTAACTTTGCAATTATCGGCATCTATTCTGCCATTGTAGCTGTTACGGCAATTATGATGCCTCTTAATATACTTATAACGCCGCTTTATATGCCTGTTTCGGTAGAATTTGTTCTTAAGGAAATACCAAGAATGCTTCTTCCGTTCAACTTTGCAAAAGCTACATTTAACGGCGGTGTAGTACTTTTACTCTATAAACCTCTTGTTAGGGTTTTAAGAAAAAGCGGATTTGCATCATCTTCAGGAAGTTATCAAAAGAAAACCGAAGAAGAGAAAAAGATTGCCGGATTGCCAAGAAATACGTTTATCACTCTCGTTCTTGGCGGAGCATCTGTGCTTTTAGCGATTGTAGGACTTATCATACTCTCACTTAAGTAAAAAAATAACACCCTATGCGACAAAAATAAAAGTCGTATAGGGTGATTTTTATTTACCGTACAGCGATGTATGGCGTAAGTGTTTTTAAACTGCTTATTGTAAGCCTGCGGTCAGCTTAATAATCAAAGAAGTATCATCCGGTTGAACTTTAGCTTCGTGAGCCGCTTTATTTCTGACAACCGCACCGCATTTATCACATTTATGGATTATTACGTAGCCCTTTTTGGGATCGGGTTCTGTTCTTATGGGGCGGAGAATGCCACCGCAGTTGTTGGCTCTATCACCGGGATTTATATCTACGTGTAGTGAACACAGGCAAAAAGGGCAGTGATTACGTGAGGTGTAGCCAAGGGGCAATACCTCCTTGCCGCAATTCTTGCAGATAAAACCGTTATCATTTTTCGTGAATCTTTTGTTTTCCATGTTGTACCTTTGGTATGTTTTTCTTCCTTTCGGACAAAATAAGAATACATTTATATAATGGGGGGAGTATGAAAAAAGTTGTTGGTATACTCGTTATCAGTTGTATCTGTATAATGCTTGGATTGTCAGTAAAATGGGGTAGGGAAAAAGACTTGAGTTTGGTGGATCCTTTAAACAAGCTTGAATTAGCGGCTAAAATGCTATGAAAAGTTTACTTTCCGACGCAGAATTTGGAAAAAATATCATTAACGACAGAATCAGAAACTGCGCGTCCGTCAAGCTCAGAAATAGCCCCAATGGCCATCTCTATATCCGAGGATGCAGCATCAGCACAAAGTCCCGACCTATAGGCATCGATTGCCGTATCAATAAAACCAAGAGCAGAAAGCAACGACGAATGCTGGCGTGCAGAGGATACGATGGCATCATGGCCCGAAGATATTTTATCGTCGGTGAACAGCCTGTTTGCCAGTTTCGTGAGTGTCTCTATCGCGCCTGAATTATCTTTTTTGGCAGATATTGATATTACCTCGCCGAATATGTCTTTTGGTATAAGGCTTGTGTCTAAGGTCGGATTTTTGTTATCTGCAAGGTCATGCTTATTAAGTATACAAACCTTGTATCCCTGTGCTTTTGCAATTTCATCTATCAGCTCTTTATCACTCTCGTCAAACGGGCGCGAGAGATCAAACATAGCGAGTATAAGCTCTGAAGATGCTATGCGCTTTTTGCTTCTTTCAATGCCTATTTCTTCGATCTTATCGAGTCCCTCTCCCGAGCGTACTCCTGCAGTATCCGTGATCTTGAGTGTTACACGTCCGAGGGGAACAGTGCTTTCAAGAACGTCTCTTGTAGTACCGGCAATGTCGGTAACAATTGCCGCATCCTCGCCTAACAAAAGGTTGTAGAGCGTGCTTTTACCAACGTTGGGCTTTCCTGTAATAACAGTCGAAATTCCTTCGTTTATAGCCCGTCCGGTTCTGTACGTTCCGATAAGTCTTGAAAGGTGCTCGCGCGTTTTAGTGAGCCTTTCTACAGTCTCGTCATCAGTAAATTCGCCGAGATCCTCATCCGGATAGTCGATACGCGCGTATATTGAACTCATAACGTCGGTAAGATCAAGCCTTATCAACTCTATTGCTTCGGTCAACTTTGCTCTTGCGGGACTTGAGGATAACTTTATCTGCTCGTGGCTCTTTGCCTCAAGCAGAGTGCCGATAGCCTCTGCCTCGGAGAGCGATAGCTTGCCGTTAATGAAGGCACGACGTGTAAACTCTCCTGCCTCGGCAGGGGTAGCTCCCGCTGTGAAGAGTGCCTCAAGCACGGTGCGTGTGACAAGAATACCGCCGTGACAACTGATTTCTACCGTGTCCTCACCCGTATATGAATGCGGAGCGGGGAAGAACGTTATCATTCCGTCGTCAATTTTTTCTTCATTATATAATACATAGCCGTATATTTGAGTTCTCGGCTTGTAGTCTGTAAGTGCTTTGCCGGAGAAGGCAAGGAACACTCTTTCGGCTATCTCAAAAGATCCCTTGCCGCTCATTCTTATAACGGCAACCCCACCCTTGCGGGGTGGGGTTGAAACCTGTGCAATTACGTTCCCGTGCATGCCTTACTTTATGTCGCTGTCGTCAATAGCTTCAGCGTAGTTTTCGGACTCGTCGGGATAGGTCTGCTTAACCGTTACGGTTTCATTTTCCTCAGCGTCTGTAGTAACGCTCTCGTCTATATCATCAACTCTTACTTCCTCTTCAGAGGTAGCAAATTCCTCGGAGAGGGGAGTTTTCTTTTCTTCTTCAAAGATACCCTGAGGCTTCTTATCAGTGAGGAAAATAACGATCTTACGGTTATTGTCAGAGCCGATAGAGTTGGTGGAAACGCCCTCGATACCCTGAATCTCGGAGTGGATGATTCTTCTCTCATATGCGCTCATAGGCTCGAGCATAACACTTCTTCTGTTACGAAGTGCCTTAGCTGCCATTCTGCGTGCGAGAGCTCTTAAGGTTTCCTCTCTCTTTGCTCGATATCCTTCGATGTCAAGAGTAACTCTGGACTTATCTCTTTCGCCGTGAATATTCTTTCTTGCGGATGCGAGGTTTGCAAGATACTGCAGAGCATCAAGAGTGTCACCGTGGTGACCGATAAGGGTAGATGCATCCTCACCCTTAATGGTGATTCTTCTCGTACCGTCATCGCAAGAGTAAAGCTCTGCTGTAGCGTTGAGACCTATATCGAGGATAACGGTTCTGATGAAGTCATAGGACATATCCTCTCCTTCACCTACGTCACGTCTTTCAAGCTTAAGCTCACATTCGGGAACAACCTTGCTCTTGGGCTTCTGCTGTTCTGCGGTCTCGTTCTGGATCTTAGCAGCCTGGGGCTTCTTCTTGTGCTTTTTCTTCTTGGGCTTCTGTGCATCCTGTGCTACAGGCTCAGCTGTAGTGGGCTTTTCGCCTTCCGAAACCTCTGCGGTCTCTTTTGCAGTAGACTCGTTGTGCTTTTCAACTCTCTCGGGTCTGTCCTTTTTGCGTTCGGGTCTTCTGCGCTTTTCTTCCTTATCTGGAATTTCAATGTATGCTCTTACCTGAGCAGGCTTAGAGCCAAAGCCCATAAAGCCTTTTCTACCTACATATATTATCTGAAATTGTACGTCATCAAGCTCGCTTGCGCCGAGAAGCTGTCTCGCGTTTGCCTGAGCTTCTATAACGTCCTTGCCTGTTGCTATGATTTCCTTAATCATTTTTATATTGTAACCTTTCTGTGAAACGTGTGTTAGTCTTTAATTTCGGGGATATCGCCGTCCAGCTGATTCTTTTCCTTGCTGTCCTCACTCTTGGGAGCATCGGGGAGAATATCGTAATCTTCATCGTCGATGTAATGGAGCGAGCGATACTTAGGTTGAGCCTTAATAGCCTCTTTTTGTGCCTTTTCAGCTTCTTTCTGTGCCTTTTTGATATCCTTAAGGTCTTCTTCGGTGAACTTTGGAAGGGGCATAGCTTTAGCTAAAATGAAGGATTGCAAAAGTCCGAGCAGAGCCTGGAATGTCCAATAAAGACCGAGCATACCGGAGAAGCTGAACGCCATCCAAAGCGTCATACCGGGGAAGAGCAAGTCCATCATCTTCATAGATGCCTGAGACTGAGGATCCTGCGCCTGCTGGAGCTGGTTGTTGCCGTTGAACTTACGTGTAAGCCACATAGATCCCCACTGAGAAAGTGCTGCGAGCACGGGGATAAGGCAAAGAATGGAGAAATTCTTGAGAGAGGGAGTATCTGCGAGGTTTACTCCGAAGAAGTTGAAGTTGGGGATGGTATCGACGTCAAGTCCGAAACTCTCGATCTTTGCGATTCTTTCTTCGCGTGTGTCGAGTGTTTCAAAGTTCTTGTAGATACCATCTGTGTCGTCTATAAACTTGTTGATCTTACTGATGATCTTAATCTCTACGTTTTTGGGAAGCTTTTCAAGAGCTTTAACTTCTTCATCATCGGGGCTTACTTCCTTGTATACCTCGAGGATGATAGTATCCATATCCTTATCTGCAAATTCCTCTGTAGGCTTTGCAATATAGGAAAGAGGATTCTGAATAACGGTGTAAAGAAGCATAATGAGGGGGAGCTGAATAAGAAGGGGGAGACATCCCGATAGGGGGCTATAGCCTTCCTTCTGCTGAAGATCCATGATCTCCTGCTGCTGCTTCTGCATGGTGGGCTGATCTGTTCTTCCCTTATACTTTGCTTTGATAAGCTCGATTTTGGGAGTGAGCTTAGCCATAGCTATCTGATTTTTCTGCTGTTTAATGGAGAAGGGAAGGAATACGATTTTAAATACTAACGCATAAAGCAAAAGTGCAAATGCGTATCCTCCGGTAAAGCTCTCAAAGAATGAAAGCATTGAACCGAGGAATCTGTAAAGCCATTCAAACATTTTTCTTTAGTTTTCCTTTTCTTGTTTTAATGTATCGGTATCTTGCGTGCTCTCCCGTGTTCCTGCGTTTTTAGGATTTCTAAACCCTTTTTCCGGCACGGGATCATATCCGCCTTTGCAAAAAGGATTGCAACGGAGGAGTCTGTATGCCGTGAGTATAGATCCTACGATAAAGCCACGTTTTTGATATGCTTCTATAGCATAGGCAGAGCAGGTCGGAGTGAACCTGCAGCAGGGCGGTTTTAGGGGAGAAATGAATTTCTTATAGAGGCGTACGAGCCATATCATTATGTGCTACATATCACTCTCTCCACATACCGAGTTTTGTGAAAGCCTCAATCATCTGAGACTTGATTTCCGTGCTCTTCGCTGTTGTGGCGGCATGTCTTGCCGCAATGACGATAAGGAAACCGACCTTAAGCGGCCTTTCCTTTTCCACCTGTCTTAGACCTTCGCGAAGAACTCTCCTTGCGCGGCTTCGTACTACAGCGCCGCCAAGGGCCTTTGACGTTGTCAAACCTATGCGGTTGACGATTTTCTTTTCGGGGTGCGACTTTGCAAGCCGCTTTGCCGCATAATCGGGCAGGACGTATATCGCAAGAGCCGATGTTACTGCTCTTTTGCCCTTTGAATACGCTTTAGAATACAAATGATTTTCGCAAATTGCTTTAAATTTCATACTTTCTCCATTTCGGGTAAATGTACTGACAGTCCGTATACTAAACAAAAACCCCGATAAATTCGCAAGCGGCGTTTTATCGGAGGTTTTGTATGTCGTATACATACGACTGTCACTTTGTGTGACCCATGGATGTGCGGCACCGCCGCATTCAATTAATAGGTGAGCTTAGCTCTTCCCTTGGCGCGTCTTCTCTTAAGAACTTTTCTACCGTTAGCGGTTGCCATTCTTTTTCTGAAGCCATGTTCCTTTTTTCTCTGTCTTTTCTTAGGCTGATATGTTCTCTACATGGTAGCACCTCCTTGTAGTATTTTTTAACGTCAGGAGGGCGTATTACCCTCGTTTTTTGGACTCCCAAAGCTCATTGCTTTGCTTTCGGGAACCCTAACCTTGCATATCCAAAGCAGAATATATTATACCTTATTTTTTCTTCTTTGTCAAGGCCTTTTAAAATATTTTTTTAAATGTATTTAAATGTAGGAAATTTACCCGTTCCCCTTGACTTTTTTTTGGCTTTCTGCTAAAATGGTTACTGTAATTATTTTAATTAAAATGGGGTGGTATTTTCTCATGCTTGATTCAATACTTCAGAAGGTGCTGGTTACAGAGGAGGAGATCGGAGAGATCGTTTCCCGTCTTGGCGATCAGCTGAACCGCGACTACGAGAGTAAAAATCTTATAATTGTTTCTGTGCTCAAGGGATCGGTTATGTTCACCGTTGACCTTGCAAAGAAGCTCACCGTTCCATCCGAAATGGAGTTCATCAGAGTTTCTTCCTACGGAAATTCCACAGAATCCTCGGGCAAGATCCGTATGCTTCTTGATTTTGACCGTCCTGACTGCGA
>JAZRAE010000079.1:0-23249 GCA_045634385.1 Eubacteriales bacterium
AAGCGCGAGAGAAAGAAGATCGCGCCCGAAATTATTCGTCTGACCGACGAGCTTATGAAGTGAGGAACGAATATGAAACCCGAAATCAAGAAGATAATTACAGAAATGCTCTCGGATGCAGGCGTCAATTCTTGCGATACAACCGAGGACTTCACGTGGCTTTTTAACACCATGAAGGACAATGCCGAGCAGCTCCTCGCATACTTCCAAACGGCAACCTATAACACGACCGGCGACTACAAAACAACCTTCTTCGTCAACGGACTCCGCGCCATCATCACCACTTGGCTCGATAACGATTGCGCCGAGCCTGTCCGTCAGATGAACGAGATCGTGATGAGGGAATATAGAAAGTTGTTTGAAACGGCATGATAACCAACATTAAACAGCGTTATTGTATAGTACAAACATAAAAAAGCCGAGCCTGGTCGATTTGACCAAGCCCGGCTATTTATCATCAATATTATGTATTAATTTGTAAATAGTCCATATTGAGTGCAAAAAAATCATTTTCATTGTATTCGGTATCCTGTAACCTCGATATACCGTTTCTGCAAGAGCATTCTGTGTCGCCAAACCGTAGCGTAGGCAATTCCTAACGATTTGGATATTTCCACAACGCCCATACCCCGAAGATAGCAATCTAACACTTTCTTGTGCTTTTCTTTAAGGTTCATTTGTGCCACGATGGCATCTGCTCTTTCTTGGCTTTCGGCGACTGTGTTTTCCCCAGTGGATTCTATATCTTCCTCGGCATCCTTATAACTGATAGGATAGGTTCTTTGGTGATAACTCCACCTTTTGTAAAAAGCCGCACCGATTTCACTATAACAAGCATGCCTTATTGTAACTTGCTTATTATATCTGTCAATTACAGTATCTCCTAATTTCATACCTACATAGTGAAGTAAAAAAAGACAGGCTGTTTGTACTAAATCATAGCTGTCTGAAAACGTATGGTTTATATTGTTTTTGCCTTTTATGTCACCAACAAGATTGTAGTACATACGAAGCTCGTAATCATCTCTGTATCCAATCATGTGTTTTAAAGCACATAAGGCCATATTCTCGCATAAATAAAGCACATTTTCCCGTGTGATCACGGTATCTAAATCGGTTGTGTGTGTTTTTGATGCATCTATTTTAATATTTTCTTTCATTTTTTATATCCCCCTATACTTTTATTTCTTAATCTACAAGCTTGTACCAGATTTTATAGTCAAGCTGAATTTCATGGGTATCGTAATTATCCTTACCTGTATCAACTTCAATCTCACGGATTTCGTAGTATCCACCTTGATATTCGTTAGGTCTATAGGGAATGGCGTGACAGTCCTTGATACAATCTTCAAAGACTCTGATATACGGCTTGTTATTCTGACTGATGCAAGCGATAATCAAATCTTCATCAGTTATGTATCCAAGACCTGATATCTTGATTAACTCATCCTTTCTGTACCTTGTTACGTTGTAAACTACTTTTTTCATTTTTCCATACCTCTGTATATTTTTATTTTTGCCTTCCGGCAAGGTGCATTGTGCATACTTTGGTGAAATGAAGACCAACTGCAACTTGGTATGTATAAGTCAACGAGGGACAGAAATTAGTGCGTTTTAGTAAAAAGAAAAAAGCCAAGTAACCTTTTACAGCTACTTGGCTCTATCCATAATCTTGGCTATTCAATTTTTCAGTGCTAATTTCCGGCCCGACATTGACTTACACGAAAAGTATGCGACAATTAGCACCTCGGGAGGGAAAATATAATTCTTTTTAATTCATAACTTATTATCTTGTAACATAAGAGTGTTAAAACTGTTTCACATAAAATAAAAGGCAGGATTCGGCGTAAAGTACAGAGCAATTTATGGAGGATATATTTCGTTCGATTTAGCTTGGCATTGGCTCACCAAAACAAAAGGACATCCCTTGTGGGTGTCCTTTTTGTTTTGATGTCCCGTGCCGCAATCGGCACGGGATAAAATGCTCTGCGTTTTTATCCTGTGGGTTCGCAACATTGCTCCGTCGCTTCCGTGTCGGAAGCCTTGTAAGACGGAGCAAATTCCCGTACATTCTTCGTAAGATAGGCGTTTTTTCTTTGGTGACTCGTACTAGGAATCTCACTCAGCGCACATACCCACTACAGTTGTAATCCCTACAAAGTAAGGATCTATGCCCTATCCCGCTCAGCACTCCGTCGCTGTGCGCTATGGGTTCGCAACATTGCTCCGCCGCTTCCGTGTCGGAAGCCTTGTAAGGCGGAGCAAATTCCCGTACGAGTCCGCACTATGTTCGCACCATCCATATCTAACATTCTACCGAGTGCCTCTCCGCACTCGATTTTTTACGCTCCACGCATCATCTACTTGTATCAAGCTGGGCGCACACGCCTCGGTGCCAAAAGAATTATTTAACAGTTTTTTCGCTTGATTATACGGTATGGCGTAAACTAACGTGATTTTGCCAAAATCTTATACTCTCTCGGTGTAATTTTCATAATTTTATAAAACTCTCGGTGAAATGTTCGAGTACAAGAATATCCACATTTTTCAGCAATCGACTGAACCGACATATTATTCTCTTCCAAAAGGTTGCATGCCTCATTTATGCGAAGATTATTCAAATATTCGTTAAAGGAAATCTTAACAGTCCTCTTGAAAATTTTAGAAATGTAATTGTAGTCATATCCCACACTTTGAGCGGCTAAATACAACGTGCATTTTTTTTGATAGTTTTCAGAAAGAAACATTAACAATTTTAATATCAAGCTCAATTCATTATAATCGCGCTTGACATATTCACGCCCCTCGTCAAATCTTGCGCAGATGTTATAACACAGAGATTTTTTCATCAACAATCCTTGCGCAAGCGTTAATTCACTTGCTCCGTATAGAAATTTATTATCTGTGGGGAGATAGGTGCTATTACGGTTATAGCTTTCAACGAGATCGGGGGAGAATATGCACACGCGCGTGTCTGTCCCCTCATCCGTCTTGTACTCGTGACATTGATACGGAAAAACCAGCACCGCCTCGCCAGGAAAAAGCTGATATTCCTTATCATCAATCTTTACCACAGCTCTGCCTGATTTTACAGTGTAGCATTCATATGCCTTATGCATATGTAAAGGAAATCCACTGCTCATCTCTTCATTTATTATCGTAAATAAATTATGTTCGTTTGAATGGTAACTTTCAAAAAACATTTAATACCTCAAATAGACTAATTTTGTCTATTATTTTACCACCAATGACATTGTTTGTCAAGATAATGTCTGTTATAATATAGTTAAAGCATAATTAAATTTTGATTAACGACAAGGAGATTTTAATGAAAAAATACATATTTATCCCTTTATTAGTTCTTGCTGTTGCATTGTGTATTAGTTCTTGCAAATACATCGAGGGCGACCTCGACATAGAACAAAATGATTCTATACACGAGCACGTAGGCGGGACTGCCACGTGTACAAAACAAGCACAGTGTGAAATATGCAACGAATTTTATGGTGAAAAAGCTGCGCACGATTATAAGACTGCGACCTGCACCGCTCCGTATGTATGTAAGGTGTGCCGTAATATAAAAGGCACTGCTTTAGGACACAGCTTCACCACGGCGACGTGCGTTGCAGACTCTGTATGTGAGAAATGCAATCTTGTAAATGGAAAGGCGTACGGTCATACCTACAGTGAATGGACAGTTATAGAACAAGCAACCTGTTCCGATGATGGAAAGAAATCCCGTGCGTGCGATTGCGGATATGCAGATGTGCAAATTATACCGTCAATAGGACATACCTTTGGCGAATGGACAGTTATAGAAAATGCAACTTGTACCGATAGCGGTATGGAAACGAGTGTTTGTACATTGTGCGAGAAATCTGAAGAAAAAATAATCGCAGCTACCGGCCATAGATTTGGAAAATGGACGACTATTCAAGATGCTACGTATTTTGAGATTGGCAGTAAGATGAGATCCTGCTCTTGCGGAGAGTGTGAGACTGCAGATATCCCTTGCCTTAGCAAGCTTTTTGAAGACGATTTCGCAGGTGAATACCTTGATAATCGCAAATGGGAAAAATGCCCCGAATGGGATCGTCAAGGTGGTGCAAGTAAGTGGAATAACGATATGTCCTACCTTGACGGAAATGGACATTTAGTCATCAGAGCAGAATGGGATGAAGAAAACGATAGAGTTGTCTGTGGAGGTGTACGTACCGAAGGACTTTTTGCAGGTGGATACGGTTATTATGAGGCGTCTATTAAGTTTTCAGTTGCAGAGGGAGTTTGGGGAGCTTTTTGGATTCAATGCGGAAATGTAAATAACGTGGACGGCTCTGCGAAGGACGGTGTTGAAATAGACGTCATTGAATCTATACACAACGAAAATGGAGTTTTCAACTCCGCGCTTCATTATGACGGATATGGCAAAGATCATGTACAAGTGCATTCGGGATATCTTAGCAAGATCGATATATACGACGGCAACTTCCATACATTTGCCGTAGAACGAAATGAAAAAGGATATATATTCTACGTTGACGGAATTGAAACCTGGCGCGTGAGTTCATCAGCATGCGACCCCTGTCCGGAGCTCGGATACCTGAAGCTGACAGTCGAAGCAGCTGAATGGGCAGGCTCGGGCAGTAACAGCTGTATAGATGCGCTTCCTATAGAAATGCTTGTGGATTACGTGAGAGTATATCCGGAAAATCCATACGTATAATGGCCAACACGAATTCGATTTAGCCCCTGAATGGCTAATTGCACTTGCATCTACTCGCTTGGCAATATACCGCTTTTGCGGTATGCACCCGAAAGTATCATTACGAAGGACACTCCTTGTGGGCAGCCTTTTTGATCTGATGCGACTTCGTATTTGGAATCGAACCCAGCGCGCAAGAATAAGAAACACATTAACCATTCAAGGTTCGTTTCCAACAGATCACTTTGAGTTTATACTTCAATCCGATAACAAAAAAACCAAATATATCAATCATAATTTATCAATTACTTTGAAATAGGTGGTTATCATAGTCAAAAGCCAAGCAACCGATTACAGTTGCTTGGCTCCCTTTATTTTTTAGGATACTGACTATAGTAGATTTTTGAATATAATCCATTTTTATTTAGCAATTCGGTATGTTTCCCCTGCTCGACTATGTGACCGTTATCTACCACCAATATAACATCGGCATTTTCGATGGTAGAAAGTCGGTGAGCAATAACAAAAGCAGTACGCCCCTTCATAAGCTCATCCATAGTTTGCTGGATCAAAAGCTCGGTTCTGGTATCCACGTTACTGGTCGCCTCGTCAAGAATGAGAATAGGTCTATCCGAAAGATATGCTCTTGCAATCGTCAGAAGCTGCTTTTGTCCCGCGCTGATATTGGTGCTATCCTCATTGATCTCGGTGTCATATCCATTTGGCAAAGCATCAATAAAGCTATCTATGTGTGCTTTCCTTGCGGCCTCCATTACTTCATCTTTGGTTGCACCTTCTTTACCGTAGGCAATATTATCATACACGCTACCCGAAAACAGCATTGTATCCTGCAATACCATACCGAACATTTCTCTTACATCGGTACGGCTCATAGCGGTAATATCTTTTCCGTCAACAAGAACCTTTCCTGACTTTGAGTCGTAAAATCTCATCAATATGTTAACTATAGTTGTCTTTCCTCCGCCTGTAGGCCCAACTATTGCAATCTTCTCGCCCGGGTTGACATGTAGATTTAAGTTTTCGATAAGAGGCTTATCATCGGTGTAGGAAAAGAAAACATTGACAAAATCAACTTCACCTTTGACATTCACTTTTCCCCCGGGCTCTATTTCTTCCATCTCCTCGCCATCCAAGTATTCATATACTCTTCTTGCCGAAGCGATAGTTGACTGTATCATAGACATACCGTTAGCGATGGATTCAAGAGGACCGGAAAACAGCTTAGTATACATTATAAAAGCAACGAGCGCACCTACGTTTACTTGTCTGTTTATTACGAGATACGCACCGATAATGCAGATTGCAACGTATGAAAGATTATTTATAAGTCCGACGATAGGACTCACAAGTCCCGAAATAAAATATCCTTTTGCGGAATAGTCTGCATACTTCTTTGTAACATCCTTGTATTTTTCGTTTTGTGCCTTCTCGATAGAGAAGATCTTTACCGCATCAAAGCAAGTCAAATTTTCTTCACAAATACTATATAGCTTTCCCGACTCTGTACGGGAATCGTTAAAGTGTTTTTCACTTTTTGAAGCGAGCATTGCAGAAAGAATAAGCGAGAGCGGCACAAACACGATTACAGCCACAGCCATAATCGGCTCTTCGGTAAATATAATTACCGAGATCATCACAAGCTGAATTACTCCGTTAATAATGATGCCGAAAATATCGTGTATTGATCCTCCCATAATCGAAACGTCATTAGTCATCCTCGATATAAACTCTCCGTTTGGAGTGCTGTCAATTACCTTGATGGGAATTCTTGCTATTTTTTCGCTCATTTTAATTCTTATCTTACAAGTAAAGAAGCTGCTGACAGAATAATTCATAACCGCCTTGGTCAACGCACCGAGAAGTGCCGACAAAAGATATACTACAGCAAGGGTTATAATGCGGTTATTAAACAACGAAGTATCAATAGGAGTGCCAATATCAAGCAGGTCATATATCTGATTTGTCAGATTTCCGAGAATCTCGGGCGCCTTCATAGCAAGATATGCCGATCCAATGCTCAGAACGGTAGCAAGGGCGAGCCAATGAATAATTCCAAGCGAATCCTTCACAATCCGTAGAATAACCTTTACGGAGCTGAGTCCTTTATTCCTTTTATTATTCTTCATAAGTGCCCTCCTTTCCGCCTCCAAGCTGTGAATCTGCAATTTCACGGTATATGGGGCAAGATAAAAGAAGATCGCTATGTTTTCCAACACCAATTATACGTCCCTTGTCCAATACGTATATACGGTCAGCACTCATCGCGGTGCTGATACGTTGGGTTGCAACGATTCTGCTCTTCCCTTGCAGGAGAGTGGAATAGTTCTCTTTGATCTCACTTTCGGTAAGAAAATCTAATGCGCTGAAGCTGTCATCAAAGATATATATGTTGGCTTCTTTGATTACTGTCCTCGCCATATTAAGTCTTTGCCGCTGACCTCCGCTAACGTTTTGACCGCTGCCAACCAAAACGTAGTTAAGTCCTTCCTCGTGTGAATCTATGAAATCTGACATTTTGGAAAGTCTTAAGGCTTCATATATTTCATCATCTGTCGCGGCAGGATCTCCCATCTTGATGTTATCTCTTACCGTTCCTTCAAATATCCGCGCTTTTTGCAGAGCAACAGAGAAATGCGAGCGAACGTCCACCTTACGCATTTTCTTGTAAGAAGCTCCGCCGATAATGATATCACCATCGCTTAGCTCAAAAAGTCCTGCGAGCAGCTTTATCAGCGTGCTTTTTCCGCTTCCGGTACCTCCGATAAGAGCGATATGCTCGCCCTCCTTGATGAAAAGCGATATATCTTCTATAACACTTTTGGCTGAATTAGGATATTGGAAAGAAAGATTTCGTATTTCCAAATCAAAGCCCTCGGGCTTTTCTCCTTCGCCTTCCGGTATTGTTTCTTCATCCGGGCTCGAATGAATTTCATTAAGGCGGCGCATAGACACCTTCACCTTTGGTAACCACGCAAGAGTCCAAGAAATGCTGATAAGCGCGTTTGAAATCATACCTATGTACTGTAGCACGGCTATAACTCCGCCTGTGCTGATTCCCGAGCCGGCCTGTGCCCTGATGCCGCCAAAGTAAATCACAGCGACAGTTGCGAGATTCAACAGCAGCATAGCAAAAGGATCTACCATTCCGCCGCGAGTGTTGGCGCGGATCATATATTTCGCCATTTCCTCGGTTGCAAACTTTGCTCTTGCATGCTCACGCTTTTCGTTATTGAATGCTCTGACAACACGAAGTCCCGACAATCTTTCACGCACGATTTTATTCTGCATATCTACATACTTATCCGATTTGTCCCACATATCGTAAAGAGGGCGCATAAGGATAAGCACCAAAATAAGAATCGGGGGGATCGACAGCATAAATACCGCGGACAGTATGGGATCGGCTAAGAATGCAAGCACGGCCGAACCGATGAACATGACCGGAACGGTGAAGAGTGTATAGGGCAAGCTCGTGATGGTTCCCTCAACGTTCCATATATCGTCTGTCGCCCTTGTTAAAAGTCCCGAAGGTCCTATTTTCGTATAATCTGTGTATGATAACGAATTGATCTTTTCGAAAGTACTGCGGCAAAGATCGGACGAGTATCCTGCGGAAATAATTGTATTGAGCTTTGCAGAAATCACATTAGCCGCTACTGACACCGCCGCCAAGAGCACCATTATCACAGCGTATTTCCACACCAAAGCGATATTTTGCTCAGAGATGCCTTTTTCTACGATCTCGCTCATAACAAACGGCATCAAAAGCGAACATATCATACCGATACCGTCGATTAGAGCAACACCTATGAGCTTTTTTCTATAAGGTTTTAATAATTCAAGTAGTTTTTTCATTTTTCTTTGATAATCTTTGTTATTTGAGTTGAATGGTTGCGTAAAACCTCTGTCTTCCGAGAAAAACATAAAGCACCCGATACGCCGCGGGTGCTTTAAAACAAAAAAATCCCGAAGCGCAACTCTACGCACCGGGGGCAATCGGGTATAACCCCAATTATGCCTTTATATCCTCGGAGGCGAGTACGATGAAATTAATAAAATGATTGTTGTAAGTGGTGTTAGTCATTGTATTCTCCTCCTTTCCTTATAATTTACTACAAGCGTATTCTAACACTTTAAAATATGTTTGTCAATAGGAACACACAAAACAGTACCGTATTTTTGTACGAATTCAATGTTTGTGAGATTAGTATGTTGCTTTTAGCAAAAACTTATGATATAATTAAATTGCATAAGGGTTGCCGGTAGAAATAACGTTATATCACAAGTACCCTTAAGCGATATATCTACATCACTGCAAAATAAAGCATTGGAGAACGAGCAATGAAAAAACTATTATTAGGACTGATTATTTTTCTGGTTATAGCACTTGTAGTTGTGCTTGGTGGCGCCATATTCGGTAATTTGTACGCTTCAAGCCAGAAATCCTCCGACATTCCAAGCCACGTTGAGCTTCAGGCAAACGAGCACGGCACCATCGTAGCGGTGGGACGCGGTCTTTATGATAAAAACGGAGATCGCTTTGAGATCAAGGGCATTAACTACGGCAACCTCTTTATTGCAGAGGGCTGGATGACCGTAAACTCTATCGGCGCTATATACAACGATGACGGTAGCTTTGAAAGCGTAAACGATCAAGGTATCGTTGAGGGATATGAGGAAATCTACCAGGACGAGATGGATGCAATCTTTGCCGACAGATTTACCGACGAACAGATAGAGGCTCTGAATAACGCATACTTTGAAGCTTATTGCACCGAGGCAGACTTCAAGCTTATTGCAGATACCGGACTTAACACCATTCGTCTGCCTGTGTACTATCGTACCTTCCTTAATACTCACGATAGATACAGACTCTCCGACGAGGAGCTTTGCGAAATGAACTTTGATGACATTGAGCTTGATTTTGACAAGGTAGACCTTTTCATTGAGTATGCGAAGAAATACGATCTTAAGATCATTCTTGATATGCACGGTCTTATGGGCGGTCAATCAGGCTTTGAGCACTGCGGAACAAGAGACTGCGATTTTTGGGATACTGAAGAATATATTGTTTTTATGTCTAATCTCTGGCGTGAAATTGCAGAACACTACACTACCGACAGAGCAGACCTTGCATCAACCATTCTCGCCTTTGACCTGGCAAACGAGCCCGTAGATAGAAATGATATTTCCACAAGTAAGCGTGAATGGGACGTTATGGACAGAATGTATGATGCTATTCGTGAGGTTGATACCGATCACGTAATTTCCATTGAGGGCGTTTGGTACCCCGCTTCTCTTCCCAATCCTGAAAAATACGGATGGGAAAACGTGCTTTACCAGTATCATTTTTACAATTGGAATCACGACAAGGGCGTTTCAAATGAGATGTTCTACAGCCTTATGTTTGCGCTTTATACCCAGAGTAACTATGACGTACCTAAATTTATCGGAGAGTTCAACTTCTTCGCTAATAGCGATGCTTGGGCAAAATATCTCAACAAGTACGATGAGCTTGGTTGGGGATGGACTATCTGGAGCTACAAGATTATATCCGTCGGTTGGTGGGATAACTCCTGGGGTATCGCTGTAAACAAGATGAACCTTCAAAATGATGCTGATACTCCTATTGAAGAATACGAACTTAAGCTTGACCTTCGTACCGCATCTTATGAGGAAATAATGGCGGTGTGGTCGTCTGAGCAAACCAAGTACAACGGTCAGGACGGCGAATACAAGCTCTATAGTGACGGTATGCTCTATAACGTTCTAAAAGATTACTTCGGCGAGAACTTTAAGGTTAGCGCGGAAGATGTTGAAAAATAATTGATATTAAGCGTAACCGAAAAACAGTAATATAACGAGTTTTTCTTTATCCCGTACAACTCAAATTTACACAACAACTCTACAAAACCACCGCTGAGGATTTTTTCGTCTCAGCGGTGGTTTTTTTAATCAATTATTTATTTGTTTTGGTTTGATTATTCAATTATATCATATTTTTTAAAAGATGTATAGAAAACAAAGAAAAAATCTGCTTGAATATTCTACTTATCTATGATATAATAAACTATGTGGATTAATATCATATTTAATATGTTCATCTACAATCGAATTTGCAATTTAAAATACCAAGAAAAGGAGAGGACTTATGAATGGCTGGCTTGTGGTAAACGGATTTGTTAATTCTGAAAAATTCAATCAGCTTTACAGCTATCTATCGCGCGCTGCAAAGAAGCACGACATCACTCTTGATGTAAGAACATCAGATTCTTTTGCTATGCCCGTAGGTGAAAAGATATGTGTAGATGCCCGCCCTGACTTTGTCCTTTTCTGGGATAAAGACATACACCTGGCACATCGTCTTGAAAACGAGGGGTTGCGCCTCTTTAACTCTGCGAGTTCAATAGAGATATGTGATAACAAAATACTGACTGCAAAACATCTCGTCGGCAAAGTTCCAACACCGAAGACAATAATATCTCCCAAAACCTTTGAGGGCGTGGGATATAGCGACTTAAAATTCGTTGAAAACGCTACACGGGTGTTGGGGTTACCGCTTGTTATTAAGGAAGCATATGGATCTTTCGGCGCACAGGTATATCTGGCAAAAACAATTGTCGAAGCAAAGAACATTGTCATTTCACTCGGGCACAAAGACTTCGTAATGCAAGAATTTATATCCGAGAGCTGCGGACGCGACGTGCGAGTTAACGTAGTTGGCGGACGGGTAGTTTCAGCCATGGAGAGATTCAACGAAAGTGACTTCCGCTCCAATATATCAAATGGCGGCAGAATGAAGAAAATCGAGATTAGTGCCGAAATGGAAAAGTCAGCGATCGATGCGGCAGAAGCTATAGGTCTTGACTTTGCGGGAGTGGACGTTCTCTTTGGCAAAGACAGTCCTATTGTATGCGAGGTAAATTCGAATCCGCATTTTAAAAGCTCGCTTGAATGTACGGGCATAGATATGAGCGAGAAGATAATGGACTATATAACGGAGCAGATAAAATGAGGGGTATTCTGATTTACGACAAGGTAGGTAAATCACGCAACGAATGGTTTATAAGCAGATTGATAGAATCTGCCCAAAGTCACGGATGTGAGCTTGAGTTGGTAATATTCGAAGAAGGTGCTGATATGGCACTCACCCCCCTTCCCGACTTTGCAATAGTACGCACTATAAACCCGGAAATAAATAAAAGACTTGAAAGTCTCGGAATACCTACATTTAATAACTACGCGACATCTCGCGTGGCGAATGACAAGTGGCAGACTGCACTCTTGGCGTGCGAGCTTGCTATCGAAACAATGGATACGGTATTCCTCTGTGCCGACGATGAACCTTCAAATTTCATCTATCCTGTTGTAATGAAAACAGTAGATGGACACGGCGGGAACGAAGTGTTTTTAGTGAAAAATGCTGCAGAATGTAAACGATTAATCTCATTTTTGTCGGGTAAGAGTTTTATTTTGCAAAAGCTCTGTGACGAGCCCGGCGTTGATATGCGCGTTTACGTTATGGGTGACGAAATAATCGCGGCAACAAAGCGCACGTCAAAATCCGACTTCCGCTCAAACTTCTCACTCGGCGCAAATGCAGAGCTTGACACAGCAACAGAGGATATGAAGTCCACGATCAGTAAACTCCGCGCTGCTCTTGACTTTGACTTTGTCGGCGTCGATTTCATACGTAACGAGGGACGTTGGGTACTCAACGAAATTGAAGACGTGGTGGGTACGAGAATGATATATGCCCTGACAGATATTGATGCCGCAGATAAATATATCGATTATATACTCAAAAGTAAGAAAATCAACAAATAACCCGTGGAGGAATTATGTACGACGAGCTTACCGAAGTTGATATAAAAAAGATGGAAGAAGAGATACGATACCGCCAGGTAGAGCTTGCACCGAAGCTTATGGCAGAGATGAAGCGTACACGTGAATTTGGAGATCTCTCAGAAAATGCCGAATATAAAGAAGCCAAGCGTGAAAAACGTAAGAACGAAAGCAGAATACGTTATCTTGAAAACATGATAAGAACCGCAAAAATTGTTGAGATCAACAAGAGCGTTGACACAGTTTCCCTTTTCGACAGAGTAAAAATCTTTAATGAAAAGGCTGGCAAGGAACGTGAAATTCAAATAGTTACCACGCTTCGCCAAAATGCTTTAGAGGGATATATCAGCAAGGAATCGCCGCTCGGTTCGGCTCTTATGGGACGAAAAAAGGATGACAGAATCCTTGTCGAAGTGAATCCAACAATGAGTTATTACGTACGGATACTTGAAATAATCAAGGGTGAAGATAATGACGAACTGCCGATTAGCGGTTATTAAATACGATTTTTTAAATATTTTTTGGTTATTCCTTGACACCGCATTAATAAATAGATAAAATATATGTAGATAAAAATACGGAGGCTATTATGATAAAATTTAATCCCGACCGCGAATTTGATGCTCTTGGTATAGGAGAAGTTATGCTAAGGCTTTCCCCATCAGGCAAAGAAAGAATATCTTATTGTGAGACGTTTGAAAAAATGGCGGGCGGCTCTGAATTGAATGTTGTCTCGGGAATATCTATGCTCGGTCTGCGTACAGGTATTATTACCAAGCTCCCGAAAAGTGAAATAGGAAAATTCATTAAGCACAAGATTCGTTTTGCAGGTACAAGCGACGACTACATACTCTATGATGATACCGATGAGAAAAGACTTGGCATCTATTATTACGAAAGCGGTGCTTATCCAAGACTTCCGATAGTTTCATATGATAGAAAGCTCTCGTCCTTTACAAGATTTAAGGCGGATGAGTTGCCAAATGACGTTTATAAAACCACAAAGTTGTTCCACACAAGCGGTATAACCCTCGCTCTCAGCCACGAAATAAGACGCGAGGTCACTAAAATGATAAAGAACTTCCACGAGGCAGGTGCGATAATCTCATTCGACGTCAATTACAGAGCATCTCTGTGGAGCGAGGAGGCTGCAAAGTCTTCTATTGAAAAATTGCTCCCCTACATTGACATTCTCTTCATTTCCGAGGAAACGCTCAGAAGAATGTTCGGTATGACAGGTACGCTCAAGGAAATACACAAGCTATTCGCAGAGAAATACCCCAACATTTCAATAATCGCATCCACAAGCCGTACCGTTATCTCCCCTACAAAGCATAATTTCACCTCACTCGCATACGACTGTCACGAGGATCGCCACTTTGAGGAGGCTGCATACGAAAACATTGATGTCGTTGACAGAATTGGCTCCGGTGATGCTTACGTTGCAGGAGCACTGTACGGTCTTATCAAGTACGGAAATGTTGAAAGCTCGGTAAAATACGGAAATGCTATGGCATCCCTCAAGAACACGATTGTGGGCGATATGATAGTATCCGACCTTGCCGAGGTCGAGAGAATTATTAAGGCTCATAACTCAACCGGCCCTAAGAGTGAGATGATTAGATAATTGGTTATTTTTCAAAAATACAACATATACTGTAATATGTAGATTAATAGAAAGTGATAAAATATCATTTTTCACTTGAAAAAAATCTTACAGTATGTTATACTTTATATAGCAAGTCGATTTCTTGCAAATACTTATACAAGGAGAAACAAAAAATGGCATCTAATTCCATTACCGCTCAGTTCGAGAGTCTTCCTAAGATCGCTAAGGTTCTTCTTCTCTTCTTCCTTGGATACATAGTATCCGGAGTTTACAGAATCCTTCGTTACCTTGAGACAAAGAACATTGTCACTCTTGTTGTCGGTATTGTTTGCTTCGTAGGTCCCGGATTTGTACTCGGCATTGTCGATGCAATAACCGAGATTCTCAGCAACAAGATCACTTTCTTTGCTGACTAATTTTTGTTAGATAAAAAGCTCCGCGTTTTTCACAATTTTGTGTTAAGCACGGAGCTTTTTATTTTTTTCTTGACTTTCCATTTTATTTGTTGTATAATAATAGGACAATAAAACAAGGATTATATTTGTTTTTTTAAAGCGCGGAATCATTCCGTACAACGAAGTGTTAGAAAGGAGAAAGAAAATGTCTAACATATGGCACGATATATCACCTAAAAGAATAACGCCCGAGGATTTTATCTGCGTTATAGAAATATCTAAGGGAAGCAAGAAAAAATACGAGCTTGATAAGGAAACAGGATTTATTATGCTCGATAGAATACTTTACACGTCTACCCACTATCCTGCAAATTACGGCTTCATACCAAGAACATACGGTGATGACGGAGACCCTCTTGACGTACTCCTAATCTGCGCAGAATCTCTTGAACCTATGTCACTTGTACGCGCATATCCGATAGGTGTTATCAAGATGATAGATAACGGAAGGAATGATGAAAAAATCATTGCCATTCCCTTTAACGATCCTAACTACAATCACTATGAGTCTATAGATCAGCTCCCTAAACATCTCTTTGATGAGATGTGCCACTTCTTCACCGTGTATAAAAACCTTGAGCATAAGGATACGGCAGTTGATGAGGTATGTACACGCGAGGAAGCAGCGAGAATAATAAAAGAAGCCATCATTCACTATAAGGAGTGCTTCTGTTAAAGCGGGCTTAAAAATACATCAACGCCCGAGGAAAGAGGAAAAAATGCATTTACAAGAATCAGGCGAGATGTATCTCGAAACAATATATATACTTACCGAAGAAAGCCCAAACGTGCGCTCTATTGATATATGTGAGCATATGGGTTTTTCAAAGCCCAGTGTTTCGCGCGCGGTAGGACTTCTCAAAAACGGCGGATATATAAGCGTCGATAAGGATGGCTATATATCGCTTACGGACATCGGGCGAGAGGTAGCTGAAAAAATGTATTCTCGTCACAGAGTGCTAAGTGATTTTCTAATAAGTCTCGGAGTTGATAAGGATGTTGCAGCTAACGATGCGTGCAAAATCGAGCATCATATATCCGACGAGTCATTCGAAGCATTAAAACGTCATATTTGCAAATAATTATTTACGATTAATACCAAAAACGCCCGAGGCGCAATGCCTCGGGCGTATCTTATTTCATTAAGTTTGTTTTTTATTCTTTATCACTGCAAGATTCGGAACAAGCCGAGCAGTGTCCTTGACAGGTGTCGCCATTCTTACCGCATGAGGAACTATAGGGACAGCCGATACACTTTTTTCCTTGTTTCTTCGCGCGGTATATATAGTATGATGCACCGCCTACAATAAGAGCGATGATCAATATCACGACATAATCAACAGGTCCCATATTACAAAGTCACCACTTTCTTTTTCTCTGCCTCGCGAAGAAGCTCGCTACGCTTTTTCAGGATAACAAAGGTGAAGATTGCGACTATGACAGCTACAATACTCCAACCGAGAATACTCATCCAAGGCTTGCCAAGCTCTGCACCGGTAAATATCGAACCAAAGAAGAACGTAAGGAAACCAATGATGTATCCTACGGAAAGCTGAATTCCAATACCTGCAAAGAGCCACTTTTTATTCTTTATCTCCGAATTCATAGCACCGATAGCCGCAAAACAAGGCGGTGAGAAAAGATTTAACATAAGGTATGCAAGAGCAGCGACCTTAGTAATAGCCAAAATACCGGCAACTTCAGCGCCTGCGCCCTCAAGCATAGCAAGCTCATCCGCATCAATCAGATTCTCAAGACCCACGAAACAGACCGCAAGAGTGCCAACTACGTTCTCCTTGGCAATAAATCCGGTTATTGCCGCAGCGGCAAGCTGCCAAGCGACAACGCCAACGATGGGCGCAAAGAGATATGCGAAGGGAGTAGCAATAGTAGCAAGAATAGAATCGCTTGCATTCTCAACAGGCTGAAGATTCCAGCCAAAGGACTGCATAAGCTGAACAACAAAATTACATACAAGAATAACCGTTCCCGCCTTGACTATGTATGACCAGCCACGCTGACACATAGAGAATGCCGCCTTCTTTATGCTGGGAGCTTTATATTCAGGAAGCTCCATAATGAAGTAAGTTTTTCTCGGCTTGTAGCCGTTAAGCGCATTAATAAGAAGCGCACAAAGAAGAATAACAATAATAGCGATAAAGTACATAGAAACGCCAACCCAACGGCTCTTGCCGAAGAAGGCGCCCGCAAAGAGTGAAATTACGGGAAGCTTTGCTCCGCAAGGCATAAAGGGTGCAAGCATAGCAGTTGCTCTTCTCTCCCTTTCGTTCCTGATGGTGCGGCAAGCCATAACGCCCGGAATAGCACATCCCGTACCGACAACAAAGGCTATTACAGACTTACCGGAGAGTCCCACTTTTTTAAAGATGGGATCAAGCACGACGGTCACACGTGCCATATAGCCGCAATCCTCAAGAAGTGCGATAAGGAAGTACATAACCATTACAAGAGGAAGGAATCCGACAACCGCACCTACACCGCCGATTATACCGTCAACGATGATGGAGGAAAGAAGCGGGTTTGCACTTTCAAGAAGTCCTCCTACCCACTCACCAAACATATTAATAAGAGTTACAAGTCCCGGGATTACTGTACCGTTTTCAAACTCATAGCCTTCTGCAATCCAAGCACCAAGCCAGGATTGTGAGATCTGGAACACAAGAAACATAACAACGGCAAAGATCGGAATACCAAGCCACTTATTTGTAAGGACATCATCTATCTTATCCCCAATATTTCTGTCCTTTGTGAGTATCTTTCTGATCTCAACCTTCTTTACAACACTGTTTACAAAGGCAAAGCGACGTCTGTCCTCTGCCTCAACCGATGCCTTATCGGTAAGGTCAATATCTGCCTGACGGTAGCGTGCGGTCTGTCCCTTCCCTACAAGACCTGCCGCAGCTTTTACGACCTTGTCAAGCCCCTTTGCGGAAGTGGAAACCGTTTCAATTACGGTACATCCGAGAAGCTCGGAGAGCTTTTCGGCATTGATCTTATTTTCCTTCTTCTCGTTGGAATCGGTTTTGTTTAGAGCAATAACAACGGGAATACCGAGCTCGAGCAGCTGGGTAGTGAAAAAAAGACTACGGCTAAGGTTTGTCGCATCAACTATATTGATTATCGCATCGGGATGCTCATTTTGTACGTAGTCCGATGTGATGCTCTCCTCCGAGGTGAAGGGTGACATCGAATATGCGCCGGGAAGATCAACTGCTATAAGCTCCTCAGCGCCGGAGTAATAGCTTTTCTTGATAGGGTGCTCCTTCTTGTCAACGGTTACACCCGCCCAGTTACCGACCTTCTCGTTTCTGCCGGTAAGTGCGTTGTACATAGTGGTTTTGCCGCTGTTAGGATTACCCGTGAGTGCAATTCTCATTTGGATTCCTCCTATATTTACATCTTATAATAAACTGTTTAAACGGGTTAGCCGAGGCTAACCAAGTTCCAAAGAACAGAGCCATCAAAGACATAAAAAGCCTTAATGACCCGGTATATTATTCAACTACGATAGCCTCAGCAAGTGCATTGTCAATGCTATATCTTCCATCCTTAATGGAAACAACGCAGCCGTGCTTGCGGCGTGTTACCACGGTAATCGTCTCACCGCTATAGCATCCGAGCGAGAACAAGAAGGAGTTAAGCTCCTCATCATCGGTAGCAATGCGCAATACAATATATTCTCTTCCTACCTCTGCATTTAGTAAATTCATAACTTTCTCCATATTACTAATTATAAGGTGAATTTCGAGTTAGCCTCTGCTAACCGTAGTACATTATACTCGCAAATAAATGGTTTGTCAAGATGTTTTTTTGAATTTTTTAAACTTTTTCAAAAAATTATAAAAGTACTGAAATATACTATTAATCATTTACCGTTTGTAAACTATTTTCTCAAATTTTACATTTTGCATAAGCATAGGCATCTGTATAAACAAAAAGTGCTGCTGCAAGCACTTTTTCAGCACTCACAGCAGCTGTTTTTTCCTTATTTATCTACGCCGTGGGATCAACCGGAATCATTATTGATGCAGAGTCGCCCGTCATAACGTTGGGAAGTTCACCGTTCCACTTAGAAAGATATTCGATGTACTTAAGGTACTCGGTTATAAGTTGAACCTCCTCGGTAGACTTACCGGTGAAGTCAATCTCGTACTCAACAGAGGTCGCTATCCCCTCATCATCGGTGATCTCAGTCTCAAGAATAGTGAAGCCAAGCGCACGCGCAACCTCGACAGACTTGAGCTTAACAGCGGTAGCCTCTGCCCTTGCAACCTCTATCTGTGCTTCGGCATCTGCCTTAGCTTTTTCAAGCTTTGCCTGAGCCTGAAGCTTTGCTACCTCAAGCTCCTTCTCAGCGTTAACAATAGCGGTTTCTTTCTCATACTGTGCCTTAAGTTTTTCCTGCTCTGCAATCATCTTATCCTCAACAGTCTTCTCAAAAGCATCGGAAAAGTCAATATTTGTTAGCACAACAGCCACAATATCAACGCAGTACTCCTCGTTGACCGCATTTTTAATTGTTTCCTCTACAAGAGGAGAAATGGTAGAACGGGTCTCGATAATGTTCATCGCGGAATAAGAAGAAAGAGTTGCCTTTGCCTTTTCGGTAGCGATGGATTCGATACGGTTTGCAAGAAGATCTATAGTACCGTATTGGTTAGCGATGTCGATAACCTTATTTTCGTCAATCTTATACTGCACGTTCATAGAAATGCTCATTGTCTGAGCATCCTTGGAGTATGCCTGAGTTCTGATGTCCATATTCTGAACCTTCGCATCATAGTATTCATACTTCTCAGTAATCCAAAAATCGAAGTATGTACCCGCAGTACGAACGTTTCTCGCCTCACCGAGATGCTTAACTACTGCAATCTCACCCGCCTCAACGGTGTGGAAGCTCGAGGGGATAAGAGTAAGACAAAGGATTGCCACAAGAATAACGATAGTTCCCGAGAAGCTGAGCTTCTTGAACTTTGTCTGATAAAGGCGCCAAGCCATAAGACCTGCACCGATCAAAAGCATAATAACGAAAATTGTGCTTAAAATTAAACTAATTGCCATAATTCCTCCAAAAAATGTTTTTTATTTAGGCGATAACGACGTTTTTCAATATATTTTTCGCCCGAATTTTATGCGAGAGTCTTTCTCGCTCTCACTGTAAACATTGTACCATTTTATTCATTATTTGTCAAAGCCAACCTTAGACGCCTATAATCAGCCCCGGTCAACCCCGACCGTTTAGAAATCTCCAAGTCTTAAAATCTCATTTTTTCTCTGTTTTTCTCATTTTTTTGCGTTTTTGCCAAGAAGATGAAAAAATCAGGCTGCCGCGAAAACGCGACAGCCTTAAAAACTTTTCTATAAGTGTAATATCAAAGGAGGCTCATATAGAGAGCTGTGATTTCCTCAACAGAGGTAGGTCTGGGGTTTCCGGGACGGCAAGCATCATCGAAAGCAGACTGCGCAAGGAAAGGAACATCCTCTACCTTCACTATCTCCTTAAGATCTGCGGGGATTCCTACGTCGAGAGAAAGCTGCTTAACAGCAGCGATCGCTGCTGCGCGGTACTCCTCCTGAGTCATGGAATCAACGCCCTCAACACCCATAGCGCGAGCAATCTCTCTGTACTTCTCACCGGTTGCGGGAGCATTGTACTCCATAACCGTGGGGAGAATAATTGCATTAGCTACACCGTGGGGAGTATCGTAAAGAGCACCAAGAGGATGAGCCATAGAATGAACGATTCCAAGACCTACGTTGGAGAAGCCCATTCCTGCGATGTACTGACCGAGTGCCATACCGTCTCTGCCCTCTTTGGTATTTTCAACTGCACCGCGAAGAGATTTTGCAATAATTCTAATAGCTTCAATGTGGAACATATCGGAAAGTGTCCACGCACCTGCTGTGATGTAACCCTCGATTGCGTGAGTGAGAGCATCCATACCGGTAGCCGCAGTAAGTCCCTTGGGCATAGTTGCCACCATATCAGGATCAACAACTGCAACAACAGGAATGTCATGTACGTCTACGCAAACCATCTTTCTATTGTTCTGTACGTCTGTAATAACATAGTTAATGGTAACCTCAGCAGCAGTACCTGCGGTTGTAGGAACTGCAATAATCGGAACACAAGGATTCTTGGTAGGTGCAACGCCCTCAAGAGAGCGAACATCTGAAAACTCGGGATTGGTGATGATGATACCAACCGCCTTTGCAGTGTCCATAGAAGAACCACCGCCTATTGCTACGATGCAATCAGCACCAGATGTCTTGAATGCCTCTACTCCCGCCTGTACGTTCTCGATGGTGGGATTGGGTTTAATGTCGGAGAAGATATCATATGCGATACCTGCATTATCAAGCACGTCAGTAACCTTTTTTGTAACGCCAAACTTGATAAGATCGGGGTCGGATGCAACGAGAGCCTTCTTGAAGCCTCTTGCCTGAATCTCGGTTGCAATGGCACCTATCGCGCCGGCACCGTGATAAGATGTTTCGTTAAGTACGAATCTGTTCATTAGTTTTTTCCTTTCGGTTATTTATTTTCCACATATATTATATAACAGCAAAACGAGATTGTCAATATTTTATCAATCTTTTTTTGTTTTACTTTTACATTTTTTAAAAAACTATAATTTGGGCAAAAAACTCCCACGGGTTGCCCCGTGGGAGATATAACTATTTATATTTTAATTGTTACCGTAGAAATCTACGAACTTAACAAGACGCTCGTACTTAGCCTTTGCAGTAGCCTCTGCCTTTTCGAAGTAGCGTAGCGAAACCGAGAGTATCAGAAAACGATTGAGTATCGTTTTCCCTCGAGGTGACCGAGTCCGCAGACGAGACCTCCTTAGCTCTTTCAGGGTAGCGTAGCGAAACCGAGAGTGTTGAATGACAGTCCAGTGGACTGTCAGATCTCGAGGTGCCCGAGTCCGCAGACGAGACCTGCTGAGCAAGTCTGGTATATCTTGCCTCGCTGTTGATGATAAAATCGCAATTTCAAATATTATCCTTTTTTGACACTTCAAAAAACTCTCCCACGGGTTGCCCCGTGGGAGATATAACTATTTATATTTTAATTGTTACCGTAGAAATCTACGAACTTAACAAGACGCTCGTACTTAGCCTTTGCAGTAGCCTCTGCCTTTTCGAAGAGCTCCTTAGCTCTTTCAGGGAACTGCTGAGCAAGTCTGGTATATCTTGCCTCGCTGTTGATGAATGCCTGGTAATCAGCTGTGGGAGCCTTAGAGTCGAGAGTGAACTTCTTCCCTGCAGCAGGGTTGAATCTGAACATATGCCAATAACCTGCCTCAACAGCTCTCTTCATCTCTTCCTGGCAGTTAGCCATACCGCCCTTGATAGAGTGCATCTCACAAGGAGCGTAACCGATTACGATAGAGGGTCCGGGATTTGCCTCAGCCTCAGCAAGAGCCTTGAGAGTCTGGTTCATATCAGCACCCATAGCGATCTGTGCAACGTAAACGTAGCCGTAGGACATAGCGATCTCTGCAAGATTCTTCTTGCCGATTGCCTTACCTGCTGCTGCGAACTGAGCAACCTGACCGATCTGAGAAGCCTTGGAAGCCTGTCCACCGGTGTTAGAGTAAACCTCGGTATCGAATACCATGATATTTACATCCTCGCCGGATGCAAGAACGTGGTCAAGACCGCCGAAGCCGATATCGTATGCCCAACCGTCACCACCGAAGATCCAAACAGCCTTCTTGGAAAGGAAGGACTTCTCAGCGAGAATCTTCTTCTTGAGGTCGCAATCACAATCGCAAGCCTCGAGAGCAGCAACAAGAGCCTTAGTAGCAGTTTCGTTAGCCTTACCGTCATTAAGAGTTGCAAGATATTCATCTGCAGCAGCCTTAACATTCTCGTTCTTAGCCTGAGCCTGAAGCTCCTTAACATAGCCGATAAGCTTCTCACGAATTGCCTTCTGACCTACGTACATACCGAGACCGTGCTCTGCGTTATCCTCGAAGAGGGAGTTAGCCCAAGCAACACCATGACCGCTTTCTTTGTTTACGGTGTAAGGAGTAGCAGGTGCAGAACCGCCCCAAATGGAAGAACAACCGGTTGCGTTAGAAATATACATTCTCTCACCGAAGAGCTGAGTAATGATACGAGCATAAGAGGTCTCCGCACAGCCTGCGCAAGAACCCGAGTACTCAAGGAGGGGCTGCTTGAACTGGCTGCCCTTGATGGTAGTAGCAATAAGCTCAGACTTCTCGGATACGTTAGCAACCGCGTAGTCATAAGCTGCCTGCTGATCAAGCTGAGTAGCGATAGGCTTCATCTCAATAGCGGTACCGAGCTTCTCGTTCTTGTTAACAGGACAAGCCTTAACACAGAGAGTACAACCCATACAGTCAAGGGGAGATACAGACATAGTAAACTTGTAGTTTGTCTTAAGAACGGGCTTAGCAGCGAACTTAGTAACTGCAGGAGCTGCTGCTGCCTCTTCCTCGGTCATAGCGAAGGGACGGATACAAGCGTGAGGACATACGAATGCACAGTTATTACACTGGATACAGTGCTCGGGGTTCCACTGAGGAACGCTAACTGCAACACCGCGCTTCTCATAAGCTGC
>JAZRAE010000080.1:0-14381 GCA_045634385.1 Eubacteriales bacterium
TGGCAGTAGAGGAGCAGAAGCGACTTGAAGCAGAGAGAGCGGCTAAGGAAGAGCGCGAGAGGAAAGAAGCGCTCGCAAGAGAGGCAGAGAGACTCCGCCTTGAGCATGAAAAGCTCCTTGAAGAAAACGAGAGACTCGCAAGAATCGCTGCTGAGGCTGAAGCAAAGCGCAAGGCAGAGGAAGAAGCACGCAGACAAGAGGAAGAGGCTCGCCGTCTTGCAGAAGAAGAAAGACAGAGAGAGCTTGAGGCAAAGCGTGCCGAGGAAGAAAGAATCAGAGCCGAGATCGAGGCTCAGATGCGCCTTGAGGCAGAGGAAAGAGCGAGAATTGCCGAGGCTGCGAGAATGGCAGTAGAGGAGCAGAAGCGACTTGAAGCAGAGAGAGCGGCTAAGGAAGAGCGCGAGAGGAAAGAAGCGCTCGCAAGAGAGGCAGAGAGACTCCGCCGTGAGGAAGAGGAGCGCAGACTCGAGGAACAGCGTCGCCGTGAGGAACAGCGCCGCCGCGAGGAAGAAGAGAAGAGAAGACGTGAGGAAGAGGAAGCAAAGGCTCGTGCGGCAATCGTTACCAAGCAGGCTAAGCTCTTGTTCCGTTACTCCGTAGACCTCAACGTTATCAAGAGAATCAAGGAGGTTGTTGAAGCCGTCCTCGTTGATAACAAGAAGGAAAAGCTCAACATCCATATCAAGGCTTATCCCAATGATCAGAACTCTATCGCACTTGAGATAAAGCTTCCGCAGAACGAGATGGATCTTCTCGTATCTATGATGAAGGCGCTCGGCGCAGCATCTCTCGGTATCACTAAGATCATACTTGAGTAAGCATAAAAAACGTAATAAAAACGAGTTGCTTAATATGACGTAATCCATCATTTAACTTGATATATAATTTTACCA
The DNA here is from genome assembly GCA_045634385.1 of Eubacteriales bacterium. Taxonomy (GTDB): domain Bacteria; phylum Bacillota; class Clostridia; order Oscillospirales; family CAG-272; genus UBA1740. The sequence goes on from JAZRAE010000080.1 coordinate 894, forward strand.
AATTTATAGGGGCTGATTCATTTCGGTATAACCGAAAGAAAAAACGAAGTAAGCGTGTTTTTGCGCTTACTTCGTGTATTACAGCTTAATATTAGGAGAAAATCTAAGGTTGAAAACCTGCGGTTTTCTCCTTTTTTAATTAAAGTTTTTCTTTCTATCTTCGTTCGGTCGCTCTACCGTATGTATATACGCCTACGTTCGCCCGAACGAAGATTTCTCCTCGAAATTAATCAAGCCCCGAAAGTTGCTTCATACTAATAATTCAGTTTTCTTGCTTCAAATGTAAAACTTGCTTTTGACTAACTGAATTATTAGTGACTCAGCCCCTATTTTATATCAACTTATAAGTTAAACTATTTCAGCTTCCCAAAGGGTGATGTTACCGTTGACGTAATGCCAGAAATTACCGTTCTCGGTGGGCTGTGAGCTGGAATAGAAGTAGAGCGGAACGCTATCGAGTAAAGAGTCATCACCGACAATGGTTATCTTAGCCCATTCTTCTATAGTACCGTAGTAATATACGGCTATGAGATTTGTACATCCTGCGAACGCGTCACTCGCAAACTCGGAAATACCTCTGTGGATCATCACCTTTTCGAGATTTTCGCAGTGTGCGAACGCCATAGCGCCAACCTTTTCTATATTAGTGGGAATAGTCACGTATGTGAGGGCAGGGCAATACGCGAACGCCTCGTCGCCGATGACCTTTACGTCGTCTGAGATAGTTACGCTCTTTAGATACTGGCATCCCTTGAATGTGCCGTTTTCGATATCTCCGCTATTGATCACAACGATTTGCAAGTTATCCTTGCTTATATGAGCGAAAGCGAATGCAGGGAGGTCTGCGATCTTGATTTGGCAACCGAGGAATGCATCGTCTCCTATACTCGTTACGCAACTCGATATTTTCAGGCTCTTGAGCCATATACAGTTCTTGAACGCACCACTCTCAATTCTCTCACCTGAGGTTATAGTAACGTATTCGAGAGTTCTCTTGTCTATATGGTCAATGGCGTAGGTGGGTATTTCTGCGGACTTTAATTTGCAGCCGTAGAATGCCATATCACCGATCTTCTCTACAGTGGCGGGGATGATTACGCTTGTGAATGACGTGCAGTAGGCAAACGCACCGTCACAGATGCTTGTCGTACCGCTTGGTATAACAAGCTCGGTTACTAAATTATCGTTAAGATAGAGATTCTTTGCAATATGAAGCGGGTTGGAATCTCCCTTGCTGAATGAAATACCGCACCACGCCTTGACATCTTTTATATTTACACTATTGAGCGCATAGCAGTTTAAAAACGCCTCTATGCCAATGCTCGTCACACCCTTTCCGACGGTTACGCTGGTGAGATTGGAGCAGTAATTAAATGCATAATGTCCAATGCTTGTTACAGTGTTTGGTATTATAATACTCGTTAGATTTGAGCAAGAACTGAAAGCATTGTTGCCGATATGAGTTACACCGTTTGGTATGGTCACGCTGTTCATATACGAGTATGAAAATGCGTAATCAGCTATGATCCTGGTATTACTGTGAATGGTACACGTGGACGAGTAATTATTATTTAATCCACATAAGATTGCGTGTGGATTTGATGCACTGCCGATGTATTTTCCGCCCTCATATATAGTGTATAGCGAAGAATGACATTCCTCGAACGCATCTTCTCCGACGGAAATGACGCTGCTCGAAACACTTGCGCTTTTAAGATTAGTACAGTTATAGAATGCTTTCGCTCCAATAGATGTAACACTTGACGGAATGTAAATGCTCGTGAGTCCCGAGCAACCGTAGAATGCAAGATCGTTGATTTTGGTCACGTTTGAATCGAAACTAACGCTCTTGAGCGAGGTACAGTTATAGAACGTGGATACCTTGATCTCACTTACTCCGTCAGGGATGACAAGATTGGTTACCAATGCTCCGTTAAGGTAGAGATTTTTTGCATAAGCCAGAGGATTAGAAGTGGGGTCTCCGGGACCAACGTAGCCGCAGAAGGTTATATTGAACCATGATGCCATATCGGTGATATGCACACTGTTGAGATTTGTGCAATTACTGAACGCACCATCAGATATACTCGTTACACTTGCGGGTATTTCTATATTAGTAAGTCTTGAACAACCGCTAAACACTCCGTAAGCTATAACCTTAGTACTACTGTGGATGTTGTAAGTAGTGAAGTTTTTGTTAGTTAGCTCGTAGAGTATAGCGTAAGGATTATTTTCATCACCTATATACATTCCGTACTCGTATTCCGTATAGAGAGCAGAGCTACATTCCAAAAACGCACCTGAACCTATAATAACGCCGTCGGGAATCGTAACGCTCGTGAGCTTTGAGCAATAGCGAAACGCATCAGAACCAATTACAGATACGCTATCTGGGATAGTAATGCTCGCAAGGTTATAGCAACGATAGAACGCTTGATAACCGATTTCAGTTACGCCATCGGGAATGGTAATAGTCGTAAGGTTAGAGCAACCACTAAACGCACCTCCACCGATACTCGTCAACTTGCTGTTTTCCTCAAATGTTACGCTCGTAAGCTTAGAGCAACCACCAAACACATTTCCACCGATGCTCGTGACACTATCGGGAATAGTAACGCTCGTGAGGTTATAGCAAACACCGAACGCAGAATTACCGATACTTGTCACACTATCGGGAATAGTGACGCTCGTAAGATTAGAGCAACCATTGAACGCGTCATCAGGAATTGAGGTTACGCTCTCGGGGATAATCACCGAGACAATATTGTTGTTATATCTAAATACATCGGCAAATATATTCTTCACGGGTAAACCCTTATATGTATCTGCTATAACGATCTTAGTTGCCGTTCCCTCGTATCCAAGCACCTCGGCATATGTACCATCGATTGATACGTCGTATATAATTCCTGCGGTAGGACCTAAAGGCTCATCGCACAAAATACATATATTGCTGCTGTCTATAGTATGCTCGTCCTTATCCTTACTATGCCCACAGTATTTACATTCCTTCCAGTGATAAGATGCATCAAAGCTGTATGAATCGTAATATGTGTGTGGGATGATTGCGGTTTCATTGAAATTGACCGTCTTACCACAGTCGGAGCAGGTTTTTGTATCGTAGCCAATAGTCGTACAGGTAGGGTAAGTAGTCACGATTGTGTAGCTGTGATCATCTTCCGTTCCGTCTCTCCAATCAATGATGTTACAACCGGGGCAGGTGCGGTAGTAGAGTGCCTCGTCGCAGTAATCTTGAGTCGTGCTAAAACACTTCCAAGCGCCAAAGTTGTGGGTATGATCTGGATCGGCGGGGGTGTCTACACCGTCCGAATAAGGATTGTTACAGTAGTCGCAATAATAATTGTCGTCTATGTCTCTGTGGTGACAGACCTTATCGTTTACATTGCCGAGTAGATTCCAAGTAGAACCACTATCATAGGATACCCATAGCTCTCCACCCTCAAGCTTGATGATGGGAGTGATACCGTTATTACCGGTAGCTCCGTTCTCACCGTCAGTACCGATAGCCTTATGCTCAGTCTTAATGCCGTTGATGATCCAATAACCGTCTGCACTGATTTCGATGGTGGGAGTTGTTCCGTTAACACCGTCATTACCCGGGGCCCCATTCTCACCGTCAGTACCGATAGCCTTGTATTCGGTCTTTACGCCGTTGATGATCCAATAACCGTCTGCACTGATTTCGATAGTGGGAGTTATTCCGTTAACGCCATCCTTGCCGGGCGCGCCGTTCTCACCGTTAGTGCCGATAGCCTTATGCTCGGTCTTTATGCCGTTGATGATCCAATAACCGTCTGCACTGATTTCGATAGTGGGAGTAAGACCGTCCTTACCTGCAGAGCCGGTAACCTTTCCACATTTTATTGTTTCACCGTTGGATAGAATAACTAGAAGGTCGCCGCTGTTATCAATTATGACGTTGATAATGCTTACACCGTCTTTTCCGTTCTTGCCGCTTATAAGTGCGATAAAGTCGTCGAGAGAACCTTCAAAACCGAGACGAGAAGCCTCCTCGTAAGCGGATAGGTAGCTTACCTTGTTTTTGTCGAAATTACTGCCGGTAACGTCAGTGTTATCACCGGTGGTGTTTTGGTTTCCGTTATTATTGTCAGATGATTTACACGCTACGAGTGAGAATATCAACACAAGCAATATAACGAGAGAAACAAGCTGTTTCATTGTGATGTCTCCTTTTGTATATATCAAAGGCAACGCGTCTTTGTCGTATATCATTATATCATCAATTTTATTTTAAGTCAATATATAAAATATTTATGTCAGGTGTGAGTTAATGACGGAAAAGATCAAAAAAGGGGGGGGAAAATTGGCGCATAATTACACCTCATTAAAACACACGGTGACGTACATTTTCTCGCCGTAATAGCTTGTCCTATCCGTGACGTCGATACCGAGAGAGCGCAGGGTGGCAAGGCTCTTTTTCAGCGTTTCGAGAAAGACGTCAATGCGGCAGGTTGCCTCGGCTTTTTCGATAATTTCCGGCATATATGAGTCCACCGCGAGATCAACGAGTGCCTCACACTCCCTCACTGTCAGCTCGCGTGAGATCACCTTTTCGAGTATATCGAGTTGTTCATTTTCAGATTCAAGCCTGAGTATTGCACGTGCGTGTCTTTCGGAGATACCGTGTTTTTTAATAAGCCGTTCTATATGCGGCGAGAGCGTAAGCAGCCTTAGCTTATTTGCCACGTAGGATTGGCTAACCCCCATCCTTTCTGCCAGCTCCTTCTGCGTTATTTTACATAGCTCCATCGTGCCCGACATTGCCCGAGCCTCTTCAAACATATCCATACCGTTACATCCTTTTTTGCTTTTATTCTACCACTTCGAGTGCGCTGAATTTGCCGCAATGAGTCGAGAAATATCCGCGCGAAATGTTAACGTATTTTTCACTTCAAGAGGCTCTGACCTAAAACTTCAAACAAAAACGAAAAAATATGGATATCGAAATAATATAAAAAGAGAGCAAGGAGGGAATTGATATAACCACCTTAAAGTAGTCTTGAAAACTTTTTGTTTTTTCAAGTGTCTACTCTAAGGGGATTATATCAAAATCCTACCTTGCTCTTTGATGTTATTTTCCGTATATAGAATGGGAAAAATCTTTTGTATTAGTTAATAAAACTGTACTCGTATGTACCGCCAAATGATACAAAGTCGCTATCAGTTACTGTCGTATCGGTGGTATTAATAATAAGATGTCCCATTGTTGTACCGAGAGTCTCACTCTCTACGTATACGTTGTTCAATGTTACGGTACAATTGCCAATCGCACTAATTGCTGTTTCAAGCTCCTGGATGCTTGCTCCGGCACTCTGAACCTTGATTGAACCGCCATTCATCACTAATTCACCGTTGGTCATTGTTATACCGTATGCGTAGTTCCAAGTACGGTAGGTCTCGTTGATAACCGTAATGGTACAGTTGTTGAGAATTGCTTTTGCATTGTATATTTCGAGTCCGGTGTATTCACCGTATGCGCGGCTGCCGTTTGATTGATAGTTAAGGTAGTCGTCAATGTAAATAGTAACGTTCTCTAAAACAATGTCATCGTCACCTTCAACCTTAATATGGGGTTCCATATTGGTATTGGTCTCACTCTTGATAACACCGTTTTTGATTGCAACCTTACCGCCGAAGGTAAGTCCCGAAGAAGAAAGAGTATTACCGTTAAGGTCAATGTTTACGTCGTTGGCAATAGTCGTTGCGCTTGTAAGTGTAATATCATCCATCAAAGCGATATTACCGCCCTCATTAAGAGCATTTGTAAAATCTTCAACGGTTTTTACATATGTAAACGTAGGATTAAGACCATCGTCATACTTTTCATCGAAGGAGTCCTTCTCAGATGCGAGCTGAGTAGCTGCAATGCTGATACCAAGATTGATCTCGGGGATATTTGTGCCGTCGTGATTAGCCTTGTTATCAACGGAGGTAGGCATATAAACTACCATTGCGAGGTATACGTAATCGCTGCCTGCGATAAGCTCGCCGGACTTTGTATATTCATCGGAAATAAGGTTAGTCTCGGTTGTATTCTCGAGAGCAGCCTCACGAGTAGCAAAACCGGTCTCACCGTTTACGTTTTCGAATACGTCAAAGTAGATGTAGTCGGAGAGCTTGAGATCCTCACCGTTTACATTCTTGCCGACGGTTTCGGATACGATGTTAACACCGAGATTGTACTTGAGAGCGAGAGAACCTGCGTTCTTTATTCTTAAGTAAGCCACGTCAACGTAGCCGGGCTCCCAAAGGTCGCCTGCGAGGATGTCTGATGCATCCTGAACATTCTTCCACTCTGTGCCGTTGTAATACTCGAGAGTAATATCGAGATTACCGGACTTGATAATGTTATTTTCGCTTGTAACACTATCAGTAAACCATGCGAACGTCGTACCGAGAAGCATTGTGAAGCAGAGAAGAAGTGCTACAATGCTCGTGGACAACGCGCGTTTTGTTGTCTTTGCGTTTGCCATTTTTCTTAATTGTCTCCTTTTATATTTTTGCCTTTTAGCAAATGAAAGTCATAAATACCTATTCACTATTCACTTTTACTTATAACCTTCATTTGCCACCCAACCCGCAAGGGGTTGGGGGCATAAAATATTAAGGCTGTACGGGAACTACGGTGTACCAAACGTCACCGTTTGCCTGTGTCTCGGAAACTACTGTATAACCATCAGCAACCTTAATGTTGTTGGGGTCCTGACTTCCTGTAGAGGGATCGAAGTTAACGTATGTTCCGCCGTATATATTGATGAAGCCGGTTGCACGGTTTCTGTCCTCAATGTTCAAGGTGTAGTTACCGTCGGTGTTGTGGAAGAATCCGCCGTAAATGTCGATAACACCGCCGGAAGAGTATATAAGCTCGTGTTTGGTCGTTGCGTTTCCGTTTACGTAGCTACCGCCGTTGATTACAATGTGCGCGCCTGCGCCTGCCCATACAACTATGCCGTTGTCTGCTATGTATTCACCGCCGTTCAGAGTGATCAAGGTTCCGTCCTTGCCCTGTACTACACAGGTGTATCCTTCGCTATTGTTGGAGTGGAGTGTTCCTTCACCGTTGATCGTTAATTTTGTGCCGGGATTATTTGCAACGAGCAAATAGGTGAATGCGTTTTTATTTGCATTTTCATTCACGGTATCGTGATTGATCGTTTTACCGTTCAGATCGAGAGTATAGTCTGCTCCCTTTCTTATGATATACTCATAACCCCATCCGTAACGTGCATCGTCACCGCCCTCTGAGGTCTTGACATCGGAAAGAAGTGCAAATTTACCGGAGCTTGTGGTGGTGTTGTGTATATCCTTAGCTGTAGCTACGTATGTAGCTTCGGGATGCAAGCCTGCATCATAATCATTATTGAAGCTATCTTCTTCATAATCGTACTGAATAGCGGTAAGTACAACCGAGAAATGAGATCCGATTGCTTTATCCTGATATTCGTTACCTGCATCATCGCGCATCTTGAGTGCAAGGGTGATTGTGTGATCTTCGCCCGAGGTGAGTGCGCCTTCTGCGGTGCTTTCATCTCCGCCAAGATTCTCGAGGACGTTTGAAAGCTTTTCAAGCGGAATTACATCGTTAAGATCGGTACGATCTGCTATCTGCTTTGCGGGATCGAGATAATAAACGTCGATAACGTCAGCAAGCTCGGAAACCTTACCGTTGGCAATGATGTCTACTCTGTACTTGAGTGCGAGAGAACCGGTATTCTTAATTTTGATATGACGAACCTCAACGTAGCCGGGTTCCCAAAGCTCATTGTTGAAGATAGCACCTTCGGATGCGTCCTTCCAAGCGGTAGTGTCTGCATCGGGATCAAGAGTACCGTCAGCCCAGTGCATAGCGACCTCAAGGTTACCGGACTTGATAATGTTATTTTCGCTTGTAACACTATCAGTAAACCATGCGAACGTCGTACCGAGAAGCATTGTGAAGCACAGCACAAGCGACATAATACTTGTCAAGAGCGCGCGCTTTGTTGTTTTTGTACTTATCATATTTCCTCCGACTTTGTTTTGTTGTATGTGGAGTTGAAATGTTATTCTGTCACAACGGTGTACCATATCTCGCCGTTGATAGTCTCTTGGGACAGAACGCATCCGTCAGCAAGCTTAATACGGCCTGCGTTGATATCGCTTGCTATAACGTCGGTTGTTCCGTTCTTGAGGAACTGCTTATACGAGGTGCCCTCGTGCAGCACGAGAACGGTATTAGAACCGCAGTTATCGTGTACGTTGAATGCGTATTCGGCATTTTCAAAGTTACCGCCGTAAACGTGTACGACTATAGACTTGTTGTTTACGTATATCGCGCTCTCATTTCTTTCAGAAGCATTGGATATAAAGTTACCGCCGTAGATGTTAACAGTACCGTTTGCCCAAGCGTAAACGGGAATAGCTTTGTTTTCTGCGATAATAGAACCGTCGCCTACAATATCTATATCACTGTATTGGACAAGAATAACGGCGTTGGCATAAGTTTTTCCGGGCAATAAAGAATCGCTTGCAACGATAATGTCGTGACCGTTAAGATCGAGAGTGCCCTTCATGCCGTAAAAGTGTATTGCCGCACCGTTGCCATCGGTGTACATCATCTCCGAATCGGCATCAATCACTATATCACTTTCAAGAACGATATTTACGTTTTGTCTGTAGCTCTTGTCTCCGTTAGTACCGGGAATAATAGTCTTTGCCTTTGCTTTGATATCAGACAATGCCGTGATCAACTCTTCCGCGGTAGCTATGTACAAGGTTTCAGGGTTAAGGCTTGCGTCATAATCGTTGTTGAAGCTATCTTCCTCATAATTATATTGAATGGCGGTAAGTACAATCGAAAAATCGGTACCGATGGACTTATTCATATAATTGTTGTCCGCTTCCTCACGCATCTTGAATGCCAGGGTAATAACATGCTTTTCACCTGCGGGAAGATTGCCCTCTGCAGTGCTGTTGTCACTGCCGAGATTTGCGATCATTTCGGTAAGATTGCCAATGGGAGTTAATTCGTCAAGGTCTGTGCGGTCATCAATCTTCTTAGCGGGATCAAGATAATAAACATCAATAACGTCCGAAAGATCGGAAACCTCACCGTTGGCAATAATGTTTACTCTGTACTTGAGTGCGAGAGAACCAACGTTTGCAATCTCAATGTGGCGAACCTCAACGTAGCCGGGCTCCCAAAGGTCATAGTTAAAGATTGCGCCCGTGGACGCATCCATCCAGGCAGCGACAGCGGGATCAGATTTTCCGTCAGCCCAATTCATCGTAACGTCGAGATTGCCCGACTTTATGATATTACCTTCGCTTGTAACACTATCAGTGAACCATGCGAACGTCGTACCGAGAAGCATTGTGAAACACAGCACAAGCGACATAATACTTGTCAAGAGTGCGCGTTTTGTTGCATTTGCTTTTAGCATTTTTCCTCCTTTTGATCCGCGAATATCTGCGGTCAATTGCAATAACTATTGTTCAAAATTAAACTGTCGAGACACGCGCGATTTATCGCGTGCGTATAATATTAATATGTAGAAAAAATTTACCACACTCTCCCACATATGTCAATAGAATTTAGAAAAAATTTAGAAAAGAAAATGCCACATTTTAAGATGTAATAACACCATCTTTGATTTTGTTATGGTAAAACCGAAGGAAACTAATCAAACATAGAACTTTGAGGTTTTGAATTTACTCTAATAAAAAAAACGAGAGAAAAGGGTGAAAATGCCGTATAAGCATTCCTTATCTCTCGTTTGTTGATTAAATAATGTGAGTTTTCTTTTTTTGTGACGTTGCGAATTTGAAATGTGAAAACCGAGCGTTACCTTGCAAACTTGTCAATAAATGTTTGCAAAAACAATGTTTATCGCATATTATTTGATGTAACCGAGCGAGCGGAAATAATTAGTATATCTTTCCTTTTGCGTAGGTATCATTTTGCCGGAATTTATAAAGCTGATGAATTCCGGCTCGTTTACCCACTTATATCCGACGGTCTCCCCCTCTTGCAAAGTAACGGAGTTTTTGTCGCAATCTGTTATACACAGGTATTGATAATTGATCATTCGGCGGTAGGTCATATGCGCTATAGGTGAAAGGCTATCGGCTATGATTCCCGTTTCCTCGCGTAGCTCCCTTAGTGCCGCAGTCAGCGGATCTTCTCCTTTTTGTGCAGCTCCGCCGGCAGTTGCTTCCAAATATCCGGGAAATGCAGGCTTAGTGGGATCTCTCTGCATCAAGAGATAGTCACCGTCCGCGTGTCTGACGAGTATTTCCACCGTCATAAAGTATATTCCGTCGGGGATAGGCTCACCTCTTACAAGATCAATTCCTGCGAGAGTACCGTCCTTTCTGTATCCGTCCCAAATTTCCATTTTTCTTTCCTTTTTAAAGTATACGCTTGTTATAGCGGCTTTTTGCTTATCTGTGCGAAGGGGCGGGGATAATTAACGGGCGTCTTTTCTTTCTTATTGATTATGATAAGTGGATGCGTCAATACCTCGCCTGCACCCTTCAGGGTGATTTCTTCAACCTTAACATCACGTCCGCCGAGCATAGATATTGCCTTCTTTGCCCCTTGAAGCTCAAACTCTGCATTCTTGCCCTTCATAGCGATAAACTGACCGCCAACCTTTGCGTATGGCAGACAAAGCTCGGTGAGCACTCGCATTTCTGCGACAGCGCGTGCAGTAACAACGTCAAATTTCTCGCGATACTCGGGATTCTTGCCTCCGTCCTCGGCCCTCATAGCTATTGCGGTAACGTTGGTAAGGCCTAATAACTCCGCAGTTTCGTTTACGTATCCAATGCGCTTTGCCGTTGAGTCAATGGCAAGTATCTTAACGTCGGGGCGGAGAATTGCCACGGGCAGAGTGGGAAAGCCCGCTCCGCAGCCGATATCTGCAATCTTTGCACCCTTTGGAAGCCTTACTGCAAGCGAAGCACAGTCAGCGTAGTGGTTGAGTATTATTTTGTCGGGATCGGTGATAGCCGTGAGATTATACTTCTCGTTTTCAAGAAGCATTCTCTCGGTAAGAGCGTAGAATTTTCCGCTTACCTCAAGCGAGAGAAATTTGGATAGTCCGTTATCGCCGAAAACCTTAGTCAGTTTTGAAATAAAACTCTGTTTATCTATTAACATTATATTTTTTCTATCCTTTGCAGATGATAATCTTTGTTTTCTTATATTTTACACTGATATTTTACCATATTAGCGCGATTATGTCAAGATGATTGTTTGCTTAGGATTATTTTGATCCGTTATTGATTTTTATTTTTTATTATGATAAAATAACATCAGTAAATTCGTGAGGTGTAAAATGGATGCTTTTGAAAAATCAAAATGGATATGGCCAACCGATACGCCGCTTGCAGACGAATATGCAGAATTTTTATGTGAGTCTGATTTTTTTGGCAAGAGCGCAGAGCTATACATATCCTCCGACAGTAACTACACGGTATACGTAAACGGTTCACTTGCCGCTTTCGGTCAGTATGCCGATTTTCCGTATATGAAGGTTTATGATAAAATCGATCTCTCACCCTATATGCGACAGGGTAAAAACGTCATTTCATTCCGAGTTTGGTATTACGGCATTGATACCGCATCCACTTATTATCCCGGTACTGCCGGACTTATCTACTCTTTGTATTTTGACGGTGTACTTTCCGCTTGGTCTTCATCCTCGACTCCCTCGCGCTTATCCCCTACCTATGTACCGCATCAGTGCAAGAGCATCACGAGTCAGCTCGGACTAACTTTTGAATACGACTCAAAGTGCGCAGATGCCTGGATGTTCGGTGAGGCAGATCCCGAATATCCGTTTGGTATGAGCAAAGAGCAGTGCATAACACCCCGTATGCGCCCGAGAACCTGCTTGCGGACAGCCTTCGGAGAAACATACAGAGGCAGGGAAATATCGGGAAACGGAGTAAAACCCATATCAAAGTACGGAAAAATATTTGATCTCGGTAAGGAAACGGTAGGATTTATTTCTTTAAAATTTAAGGCGGAGTCCGACTCTCCTATTACCGTTGCCTTTGGTGAACACCTCGTGGATGGACACGTTCGCCGTGAGGTTGGCGGACGTGATTTCAGCTTTATCTATCACCCCGAAAAAGGGGAGATCAACTATTATATGAACGCATTCAGACGGTTTGGATGCCGATACGTTGAGCTTATATCGGATGAGCCGATCGTAGATGCCGAGGTGTTTATGCGAAGCGTTGTTTATCCCGTCACACGCCTTAAATATCCCGAGAATCTGACATATATCGAGCAGAAAATATATGATGCCTGCGTTTATACGCTTGAGTGCTGTATGCACGAGCATTACGAGGATTGTCCCTGGCGTGAGCAGGCACTTTATACTATGGATATCCGCAATCAGATGCTTGCCGGATATTACGCCTTTGGTGAGATTTTGTTCCCGAAGGCAAACCTTGAGCTTATCTTTGAGGACGATCGCGAGGACGGTCTTTTATCCATTTGCTATCCTATGAAGCGCAACTTAGCTATTCCGTCATTCTCTCTACACTTTATCACCGAGTGTGAGGAATATTTGAGGTACTCCGATGATGCTGAATTCATTCGTAAGATCCATCCTAAGATAGAAAAAACGCTGGGCGTCTTTCTTGCCAAAATCGACGGCAATGGACTTGTTCCGCCTTTTTCCGGTAGTGATATGTGGAATTTCTACGAGTGGACCAATGGACTTGATGGAGAGGGAGTATGCAACGTAGAGGGAAAAGTCAATGAGTATTTTCCCTACGATCTCGTGCTTAATACACTTCTGTCTTATGCGATCTCGCGTATGATCAGTATTAACGACAGACTCGGCTTTGATTCGTCAGAGCTTGTTGAAAAGAAGGCTTCACTTAACCGCGCTATCTATGCTCATTTCTATAATAAAAAAGAGGGACTCTTCGAAACGCGCAAGGGTAGTGAACATTACTCCAAGCTCGCCAACGCCCTCGCAATTCTTGCGGGAGTACCGAGTCAAGAGGAGCGCAAGTTGATTGCGGAAAAGCTCGTTTGCGACTCGACTGTTAAGGACGCCTCACTCAGTATGCGAGCCTTTATCTACGATGCTCTCCTACAAGTAAATCGCGAGAAATACTCATCCTTTATCCTCTCGGATATCGAGCGGTTATATACTCCGATGCTAAAGACAGGCAACAATACCGTTTGGGAAACCGAGCTTGGAGAGAGCGATTTTGACAACGCAGGCTCTCTTTGTCACGGCTGGAGCGCAATTCCAATTTACTACTATAATATACTTAAATGACAATAATTGTTTGCAATACATGTTTAAAAAGATATTTATAAAATTTGTATTTGGCAACGTGGATTTTACGATCATATAATTCGCTGCAGTGAGGATTTTGACAAAATAAAGAAATATATTTACGAAAACTCTATAAATTGCTATTACGATGAATTGT
>JAZRAE010000081.1:0-16768 GCA_045634385.1 Eubacteriales bacterium
GATACAATTTATATTTTTTGGTTTATTTTGTCGCTAAAAAATCTTTAAAAGCAATTGATTTTTTAAAATATATGTGATATAATTTTAAAGACTGTAAAGGTCACATTAATATCTATCGGTGCGTCGGATGGAGACATACCAGCCGGGGTGGTAGCGGTACCTTGTACCTGAAATCCGCTATAGCAGGGGTTCATTCCCTTTCTGAGGGCTCATCCTGTGTAGTCTGCACCGTCATTTTCTATGTTGAAGAATGGGTCTTGCGCAACTCGAGGCTGTGAACCATGTCAGGTGGGGAACCAAGCAGCATTAAGCGGTTTATCGGGTGTGCCGCGAGGGAGCCTGTTCGGAGTAGAGATGGCGGTTACCGTATGTAGGGGGATTTTCGAAGTTTAGGTGTATGGCTCTTTCCGACGTATCGAATAAAGCGCGTATGCGGATCTGCGTTTTGTGTACCGCTGCGTGCTTTTTTGTTTGTGAAATTATGGGTGGCACTCATAGTTTATTGACATTTCGCGCCGTAGGTGTTTATTATTATGGGAGGTTTTATGTCGGATTACAGAGCGTTATACCGTAAATGGCGTCCGGTTGATTTTGATGACGTATCAGGACAGGATGCTATAACAGATATTTTAAAATACGAAGTAGCCAACAATAAGCTTTCTCATGCATATTTGTTCTGCGGATCGCGTGGTACGGGTAAGACTACTTGTGCTAAGATACTTGCTAAGGCGGTTAACTGCCTTAATCCGAGAAACGGAAATCCTTGTAACGAGTGTGAGGCGTGCCGCAGTATTGATGCAGGTGTTGCTACCGATGTTATTGAGATGGATGCTGCAAGTAATAACGGTGTTGATAATGTAAGAGATATGAAGGATGAGATTGCTTTCACTCCCGCACTTTTGAAATACCGTGTTTACATCATAGACGAGGTTCATATGATGTCGGGTTCTGCGTTTAACGCACTTTTAAAGACACTTGAAGAGCCACCGTCATACGTTGTATTCATTCTTGCTACGACCGAATTTCATAAGCTTCCCACAACTATAGTTTCGAGATGCCAACGCTTTGATTTTAGGAGAATATCTTCTGAAAATATAATGGCAAGGCTTAACTATATAGCTAAAAATGAGGGCATTTCACTTACAGATGACGGAGCGAGAATTATTGCCAGAGTATCAAGAGGAGGTATGCGTGATGCTGTAAGCCTTCTTGAGCTTTGTGCCGGAGCACGTAAAACGATTGATGAGGCGCTTGTATTTGAAACTGTTGGATCGGGTAACAGAGATAGCTCTTACAGACTTATCGAGGCTATACTTAAGCAGGATTATACTGCAGTTTATTCTACCGTCAACGAGGTTGTAATGAACAGTGCTGATATATCCGTGTTCTGGCAGGAGATCATAGATTCATACAGAGATATAATGGTAGTTAAGAACACCGAACGCGCGAAGGATTACCTTGATCTTACCGAGCTTGAGTACGAATCTCTTGTAAAGCTTGCTACTGAATTCACACCGTCTCGTCTTGCCTACCACGTTTCCTTGCTTGAGGGGGCAATGGCGGATATGCAAAGAGCCTTCAACTCAAAACGCGCAATTGCTGAGATAGCTCTTACTCGTATGTGTGATGCAAAAACCTCGATCTCACATGAGTCACTTCTACTTCGTATTGATGAGCTTGAGAGAGAGCTTTCTATGATGAAGCTCGGTGTTGGTACGGTAAATAGAATAGTCAATGATGAGAGTAACGTGCAGGTGCTTCCAACCGTCAAAATAATAGAGGAAAAAGCTGAAAATAAAATAGAAGAAAATCAAAATATCGGTGCAAAAATCAAGGCAGAAACGGAAACTTCCATTATTGACACAAGACCTAAAAAGTATGACAGATGGTCTTACGTCGTTGAAAGAATCGGGGAATTAAAGTGCTCTTTGTCTGTTCAGTTTATGAAGTCTCAGGCATATAGAAAACCCGATGGAACATTCCTTATCAGGATGAATTCCTTCTTTGCTAAAAAGCTTTCCTCGAGTGATTCGGATCTCTCGATACTTCGTGGTATAATTGCAGAAAAAGAAAATATACCCGTGGAACAGGTAAGAGTAATTATTGAGCCGCTTGATACCTCATCAATAGGAGATTTCTCCGATGAGATCGAAAACAATATAGGCTCTATGGACACTTTGTTTTAAAAAAATGTAGATAGAAAGGCAGAAGTAAAATGAAAGTTAGAATACCTCAGGGAATGGGCGGCGGAAATATGCAGTCCATGCTTAAGCAGGCTCAGAAAATGCAGGAGGATATGGCCGAAAAGCAGGCAGAGCTCGAGGCACGTGAATACGAGGTTGCCGCCGGAGGCGGAGTTGTTTCGGTTAAGATCAGCGGAAAAAAAGAGATTCTTTCTGTAAAGCTTGCTGAAGAGATCGTTGATCCCGATGATATCGAGACTCTGGAAGATCTTATCGTAGCCGGCGTGAACGAGGCTATTAAAAAGGTTGAGGCAGATGCTTCCGCAGAGATGGCAAAGGTTACCGGCGGTATGAATATTCCCGGAATGCCCGGCTTGTTCTGATAATATGGCCGAGTATATTTTACCCATACAAAGACTTATTGAGGAATTCAGAAAAATTCCCGGTGTTGGAGCAAAAACCGCAGCCAGATATGCTTTTGCGGTGCTTAATTTATCCGATAACGATGCCGCACGTTTTGCTGATGCTATAGTCGGAGTAAAGCGTGATGTTTACAAATGTCCGATATGCTTTAGCTTATCCTCAAATGAGGAGTGCTGTGATATATGCGCATCTCTTGATAGAGATAAGTCGCTTATATGTGTTGTTGAGGATGCAAAGGACGTTATGACTATGGAGAAGGTGCGTACCTATCGCGGCACTTATCATGTTCTTGGCGGAGCTTTATCGCCTCTTGATAATATTACTCACGAGGACTTAACCGTTAAGGAGCTCGTTGCGAGAATAGAGGTGGGTGGAGTCAGAGAGGTTATTATTGCTACTAACCCCACCCCAAAAGGAGATACGACTGCTGCGTATATTGCAAGAATTCTTGAACCGTATTCCGTTGAGGTTTCAAGACTTGCTTACGGTATTCCTGTCGGTGCAGATATCGAATACGCTGACGAGATAACACTTTTGCGTGCAATGGAGGGAAGACGTTTCTTCGGCAACAACCGCATCGATAAGTAGTTTACGGGTTTTAATTGAATATTTTTATCAAACAGTCGTGTATCTGTACTTCAGACGAAGGTTGTCCGCTATCATAGCGATAAACTCAGAGTTTGTGGGCTTACCACGGCTGTTTTGTATTGTGTAGCCAAAATACGAGTTGAGTGTATCTACGTCACCTCTATCCCAAGCCACTTCGATTGCATGTCTTATAGCTCTTTCCACTCTTGAGGTTGTTGTTTGATACTTTTTCGCGACAGAGGGGTAGAGTATCTTTGTTACTGAATTGATCACTTCCTCGTCATCTACCGCCATAAGTATTGCACATCTGAGGTATTGGTATCCTTTAATATGTGCAGGCACACCTATTTGGTGTATAATTTTCGTTACCTGCGCCTCCATATCGGGAAGGTCAGAGAGCTTGTCATAGCTTGGCGATACATCACCCGCGCGTAATTTGATCAGCGTTTCAATGTGTGCTCGTAAAGAGAGAAAATCTATAGGCTTTAAAATACAAATATCTGCACCCGCTATTGATGCTTCCATAAGTATGTTCTGCTTATTTATGGGTGACATCAAAACAAAGGCGGGCTTTTTCTTTAATCCGAGATTGCCTGCATTTCTGATGATACCTATTCCGTCAAGTCCGCTAAGCCAAAGATCTGTTATAACTATGTCATAGCCTACGTCAGCTATCAAAGAGATTGCTCTGTCTCCTGTCATACACTCGTCAACGTTACGATATCCGCTCTTTACGAGAGCTTCAATTATCTTTCTTCTTTCTTCATTGTTTTCCGAGCAAATAAGAATTTTTGCCGTTTGTTCCATTGTTAGACTCCTTTTTTTTATTTGAAATTGGTAAAAATTGGAAATTCCCAAATACAACAACATTTTACCACAATTTACCACATAAAATCAAGAGTTAAAATAGCGAAAAGATTGACAAAGATTATTATGCAAAAATGGTAAAATTTACCAATTCGCAACGCAGTTCAACACTATTCGGCAAAAAGCCTCAAAATCTGATTAATAAAAA
Organism: Eubacteriales bacterium; assembly: GCA_045634385.1. Taxonomy (GTDB): domain Bacteria; phylum Bacillota; class Clostridia; order Oscillospirales; family CAG-272; genus UBA1740. Next base: position 4,210 of record JAZRAE010000081.1, read on the forward strand.
TTTAACAATCTTTCGGCTTTATTTTTGAAAAACAGTTGCAAAGCAAATCGTATTGTGATATAATGTATTTGTGGTAAGTTGGCAATTTGCCATTTAACGATGTTTATTATAATTAATAAGGAGATAGAATCATGAATTCAAACGTTACTAACAACAAGTTTGTAAACGAGTGGATTGCCGAGATGGCTGAACTCGTAAACCCCTCTGAAATTATTCTTATCGATGGTTCTCTTGAGCAGACGGAGGCTCTCCGTAAGGAAGCATGTGAGCTTGGCGAGCTTGTGAAGCTTAACCAGGATCTTTATCCCAACTGCTACCTTCACAGAACTGCGATCAACGACGTTGCGAGAGTAGAGGACAGAACCTTTATCTGTACTTCTAAGAAGGAGGATGCAGGTAACATTAATAATTGGATGGATCCCAGCGAGTGCTATGCTAAGCTTTCCAAGCTTTACAAGGGTTCTTACAAGAATAAGCCCATGTATGTAATCCCTTATTCCATGTCTGTTGTTGGTTCTGATTTTGCTAAATACGGTATCGAACTTACAGATTCTATTTACGTTGTACTTAATATGATAATTATGACCAGAGTTGGAACTAATGTTCTTGATGCTCTTGGTGATAGCGCAGATTTCATTAAGGGACTTCACGCGCGCGCTGATATTGATCAGGAGAAGAGATATATCTGTCATTTCCCCGAGGACAATACTATCTGGTCTGTCAACTCCGGTTACGGCGGAAACGTTCTTCTCGGTAAGAAGTGCTTCGCTCTCCGTATAGCTTCCTACCTCGGTAGAAAGGAAGGCTGGATGGCAGAGCATATGCTTATTCTCGGAATTGAGAATCCCGAGGGAGAGGTTAAGTACATAAGTGCTGCATTCCCCTCTGCTTGCGGTAAGACTAACCTTGCGATGCTTATTCCTCCTGCAATTTACAAGAACAAGGGCTACAAGACCTGGTGCGTAGGTGACGATATTGCTTGGCTTCGTGTTAAGGACGGCGGACTTTGGGCTGTTAACCCCGAGAACGGCTTCTTTGGTGTTGCTCCCGGTACCAATGAGCATTCTAACCCCAACGCTCTTCACACTGCTATGAAGGATACAATCTTCACCAACGTTTGTCATAATCTTGATGACAACACTATCTGGTGGGAAGGTCTTAATGATAATCCTCCCGCAAACGCTCTTAACTGGAAGGGTGAAAAGTGGGATTATACCAAGTATGATAAAAAGGATAAGGTTAACACCTCCGGTGCTCATCCTAACTCCAGATTCACCGCTATGGCAGCTAACTGTCCTTGTCTTTCCGACAAGTTCAACGATCCTGCAGGCGTTCCGATCTCTGCTATCGTATTCGGCGGCCGCCGTGCAAAGACCGCTCCCCTTGTATATCAATCTACAAGCTGGCAGCATGGTACATTCGTAGGTTCTATCATGGCTTCCGAGACTACTGCAGCAGCTGCAGGTGCAGTTGGCGTAGTTCGGCGTGATCCTAAGGCAATGCGTCCCTTCGTAGGCTATGATATGGGTGACTATTGGCAGCACTGGCTCAATATGGGTAAGGTTCTTACCAATGCACCCAAGATCTTCCATGTTAACTGGTTCAGAACCGATGATGAGGGACATTTCATTTGGCCCGGATTCGGTGATAATATGCGTGTTCTTATGTGGATTCTTGCTCGTTGTGACGGTAAAGTAGGTGCAGTAGAGACTCCTATCGGTTTCGTTCCCAACGTCGATGATATCGAGCTTGACGGTCTTGATATCACGAAGGAAACTCTTGCAGACCTTCTTTCTGTTGATAAGGAACTTTGGCTTGAGGATTGTAAGGGTATTCATGATTTCTACAAGCAGGTTGGCGACAGAGTTCCTGCAGAGCTTTATGAGGAGCTTGCTGCTCTTGAGGCAAGACTTTCTAAGTAATTTATAATAATTGTCTTTTTTGATACATCTTATTTTTTCTGATTTCTGTTCGGGTGATTTTTACGGTCTAAAAGGATTAACTGTTAGATCACCCGCGCAGTAAGTGTTATTGTACATTTGTACAAGAAATCTTTTTCCTAATCACTCTTGACAATTATATTTAAAGGTGATATAATAAAGAAAAAAGTTTACCGGAGGCCTTATGAAAAAGCTTTTAACGTTACTCCTTGTATTTATACTCATTTTTTCTCTGACGATGAGTTTTACTTCCTGTGATGATCCTGACGACAATGTTGATCAAGGAAATAGTGATACCACAGGTGATGGCAACGGCGATGGCACCGGTGATAGCACAGATGATAATACCGGTGATGCGGGCGAGACAGAAGACGATTTTGAGTATTCCGATGATGCTGAGAGCGGAACCGGCGGTATTCCTCTTCCTGTTATTCCTGCCCCCCCTGCAGCTACCGATCCCGAAACCGAAGGCGGCTCCGACGGTCAATAAATAAAGAATTGCGGCACTTTTGATTTATAGTGCCGCAATTCTTTTTTCTATAATGTACGTAATTGAAAAAACAGCAAAGCATACCAAACCTTCAAGTAATTTAATAAGGTAGTATTTATTCAGCTTTAGTCCGCATACAGAAGTAAATACGGATGACTGCATTGCAACGGACAGACCGCCAAACCCGAGTGAAAATGCAGATAAAGATAGTGATAAAACAGGTGAAAAAGATGAGATTTCAGCAAAGGTTTTTGTTGCGTTTGTTATTTCTAAAAATGCGGAAATTATATATGACAAAGGTACGCATTTTACGTGTTTTTTTATTATTCCATTTATTACACTAAATAGTGAAACAAAAGAAATTATACTCACAGAACTCAACCCCGCACTTTTAACGGAATTTACAAAATTATAACTCTGCCTACAATTATAATTTGAAAAGTTCTTTTTATCATTATTTGTGCGTGTAATGAGTCCGCATAACAGAGTTGAAATCCAAAGAGAAGTAAGCAGTAGAACTCCTAATTTAATATCCTTGTAAATACCGAGTCCGACACCTCCTACCACAAAAGCGCAGGAAGGATTATTGCAAAGCGGTATCAGCCTTTCAGCCTCATCTTTGGACATGCCGCCGGATGAATATATATCTGCAACCATTTTTGCTCCGATGGGAAAACCACCGATATTTCCGCATAAAAATGCAGAAATTCCTGACGAGGGGATTCCCAGTATTTTTGAAAGAAAGCTTGTGATAAAACGTAGATTTTCCGGTCTGCCGAGGAAAAGATATAAATCGGATAATAACATAAAGGGGAAGGATGATGGAACAACACATTCTATAGCTAATCGCATACCGTTCTTTACATATTCGCTTACCTCACCCGATAGTTTAAGGCCAAAAACTAAGACTATAAAAAGACATACAAGCGAGTAAGCAACGTCTTTAATTCCTCTTTTAGAACCTTTATCCGATTTTATCATTGTCATTTTTTTATTTCACCAACCATATGTTTTATTGTAATAAAAGCTATGAAAGGTAATAAATAAAAATGACAGGGAATAAAAAAAGACTTGGATTTTCTTCTATCTTATCCTCAATTTCTCCATCATCGTTTCATATTGAAATGAAAAAGTCCTCACGCGGTGCGGTGGCTGTGATTACCGGAGTAATGAGCATAAGCGAATATACCGATGAAAGCATTGAACTTGTAGCGCACTCGGGACGGCTTTGGCTTCTTGGCGAGTCACTTGGAATATCCGTGCTTGAAGGACGTGTCGTGGAGATATATGGGAAAATAACAGAGGTGAGGCTCGGTTATGGCAAGGCTTAATGAATTTATTTTTGGTTACTGCAAGGGCAGAGTGGCCACAGATGATATAAGCAAGCTCATCACGTTATTACTGAAGCTTGAAATTTGTTCTTCTGTAGCTCCGAATGGCGAATTTATATTATGTCAAAAGGATAAAGCACGTTTTATCTCGTTTGCGAAAGCAAAAATGCGCTTTGACATCGGTGAGCCTTTAGGGATTTACGGTTTTATTTATCGTAACCTGCATAGATACGGCTTATTTACATCTCTTATTCTTTTGAGCCTAATTTTTGTTTTTTCCTCGGGACTTGTCTGGGATGTACGTATAAACGGTAATGAAAACCTACCGGATTATATTATAGAAAATGCGCTAAACGATCTTGGATTTGGAGTCGGAACTTCTTGGCGAAGTATTGACAAAAATCTGATTGAAGCTGATTTACTGACACAAAGAAAGGATATTGCGTGGATATCGATAAACCGTCGCGGAACGGTTGCTTATGTAGAGATAATGGAGAGTGAAAATGTGGGACTATCCGAGGAAAGTGCACCGAAATATTCAAATATTATAGCTGACAGAGACGGGGTAATAGAAGAAATAAGCGTGAAGTGCGGCACAGCTGTAGTAAAGGTCGGAGATGTGGTTAAGAAGGGAGATATTCTTATATCCGGTGTGGTAGAGAATGAGAACGGTGTCAAATTTTGCCGTTCCGAGGGGAGTGTACGTGCGAGAAGTGTATGCAGCGTTGTTGCCGTAGCAAAACGCGAATTCATAGAAGAAACGGTAAAAGAGCGTAAAATTCACCACATTCGAATTGTTTTATTTAATTTTTCAATAAATATTTTTAAAAAGTATGGAAATTATGCAAATAATTGTGATATAATAGAGGAAATAAAGAAATTTGCACTTTTTGATAAATATAAATTGCCGATCAGGATAGAGAAATCCTATGCTTATTTTTATGATGAGATCACACGCACTCGCAATGAGGACGATATGATAGAAGCTGCGAAGCATGAGCTTGATTCCAAGGTATATACTATGTTCAAGGATGCCGACGTTATAAAGTTACGAACATACGGAGATTTTTTTGAGTCAGGCTATCGTCTTACATCAAGAGTGGTATATTCTGCTGAGATAGGCAAGGAAAGTGCAATTGAAATTAACTGAAAGGATATCACGAGTGTCAGAAGCAATTGTAATGACTCAGTCGAATGAGGCCACCGCCTCACTCTTTGGCGCATTTGACGCAAATATTAAAATAGTCGAGAACGCTTTTGGAGTTAAGATTTTCAATAGGAATAATGACTCCGATATAGGTGATGCCATAGTTGTGAGCGGTGAGTCAGCAGATGTTACGGCTGCAGTCAGAGTTCTTGAATATCTCAAAAGGATGATAGGTGACGGTGAGACTCTCAGCGAACAGAGCATAGAATACGTCATAGGCATTGTAAGAGACGGTCAGGAAGATGGCCTTGAGGATTATTCCAAAGATGTAATATGTATTACAAACAGAGGAAAGCCTATTAAGGCAAAAACAATAGGTCAGAAAAAGTATATTAAGGCTATAAAATCAAACACGATAGTTCTCGGTCTTGGTCCTGCAGGTACGGGAAAGACATTCCTTGCTGTTGCAATGGCGGTGGAGGCTCTCAGACAGAAAGCTGTCAATCGTATTATCCTTACAAGACCTGCGGTTGAGGCTGGGGAAAGACTCGGATTTCTTCCGGGAGACTTGCAGAGCAAGATCGACCCATATCTTCGACCTCTGTATGATGCGCTTTTTGAAATGCTCGGCCCGGATAACTTCCAAAAATATATGGAGAGAGGCACTATTGAGATTGCACCTCTTGCATATATGCGAGGCAGAACGCTGGATGACTCATTCATAATTCTTGATGAGGCGCAGAATACTACAGGCGAGCAGATGAAGATGTTTTTAACGCGTCTCGGATATAATTCCAAGGCTGTTGTCACTGGTGACCTTTCGCAGACCGATTTGCCAAGAGGAGTTAAAAGCGGTTTATCAACTGCAGCTTCAATTCTTCAAAATATCGAGGGTATTGGCATATTCGAGTTCTCAGAGAGAGATGTTGTAAGGCATCACCTCGTCAGAAAGATTATCACCGCGTATGACAAATATGAGAGAGAACAGATAGAAAAAAAGCAACGCAGATTTAAGGCTGACTCCGGAAAGGACAGAAAATGAACAGAGACTTATATATTACTTTTACTGCAACGAAATATTTTGATGAATCTTCATATTATCTCAAAAGAGTTGTAAGAGAAGCTGTCAAGGAAACACTTGATTTTGAAAATTTTCCATATGATGCTGAGGTGTCCGTTACCTTCTGTGATAACGAATATATCCAACGTCTTAATAAGGAGTATCGCGGTATAGACCGTCACACAGATGTTCTTTCTTTCCCAATGTATGAGGATGGTGAGTTCGATGAGATCGAATGCTCTGCCGGTGCTGTACTTGGCGACATCGTCATTTCTATCGAGAGAGCAAAGGAGCAGGCTAAAGAGATAGGAAATACTTTCCACCACGAGATTGCTTTTCTTACTGTACACTCGGTTCTTCATCTTCTCGGTTACGATCACGAGCGCTCACCCCTTGACGAGGAAGAACAATGTCAAAGACAAAGAGCTATCATTGAAAACGTAGATATTTAAAGGATTTTATAAAATGAAAAAGACTGCATTTATAGCAATTGTAGGTAGACCTAACGTTGGAAAATCCACGCTCTTGAACGCCATAATAGGCGAGAAGGTTGCGATAGTTTCCAAAAAGCCGCAAACCACAAGAAATAGAATAACAGGAATTTATACAGAGGCAGATAATCAGTTCGTGTTCTTTGACACTCCCGGTCTTCATAGCCCGAGAACCAAGCTCGGTGACTTTATGGTTAAGACCGCATCACAAACTCTCGGCGGAGTTGACCACGCAATCTTGGTTGTTGAGGCGAGAGAAGAGGTCGGTGATATTGAGACCCAGCTTATCTCCCGCTTTAAGTCTGACGGTATGCGTGCGATCCTTGTTATTAACAAGACGGATATGGTAAGAGCTGCCAATATCGCAAAGACGATTCAGGCATATGCAGACGTCTTTGATTTTGACGCCGTTATTCCGATCTCCGCAAAGAATGGTAAGGGTGTGGATATAGTTATTGAGGAATGTCGTCAGTATCTTTCAGAGGGCGAATGGTTCTTCGATGAGGATATGATCACCGATCAGCCCGAGAGACAGATTGTTGCGGAAATAATCCGAGAAAAGCTTCTTCGCTCGCTTGATGAGGAGATCCCTCACGGTACAGCGGTAACCATCGAAGAATGGAATGAGAAGCGCGGCGTTGTTTCTATCAGAGCGGAAATATATTGCGAGAAGGCCTCTCACAAGGGTATCATAATCGGTAAGCGCGGTGCACTTATTAAGCAGATAGGCACAGAGGCTCGCCGCGATGCCGAGCGTATGCTTGATGCAAAGGTTTTCCTTGATCTGTACGTAAGAGTCAAGGAAAATTGGCGCGAAAGTGATTTTAACATAAATAACTTCGGCTATCACGAAGAGAATTGATGCATACCGAGGTAAAGGGACTTGTCCTACGGACGGTCGATTTAAAGGAATCGGACAGGCTTCTTACGATATTTACTGAGGAACAGGGCATAGTAACCGCTCTTGCAAAGGGTGCTCGCTCGCTTAAAAGCAGAAAAATGTCATCAACTCAGCAGTTCTGCTATTCAAGCTTCATTCTCTATGGGCAGAGTGACAAGTATTGGATCAAAGAGGCTTCTCTCATTGAGAGCTTTTTTGGTATTAGAAACAGCATAGAGGGGCTTGCGCTTGCCGCGTATATCGTTGAGGTCCTTGCAGATGTCGGTGTTGAGGATAAGGAAGTAGATTTATTAAGACTCGCACTTAATTCTCTTTACGCAATATCGTCCGAAAAATATGATTTGAATAAAATAAAGGCCGTTTTTGAGATGCGTGCAATGTCTATTCTCGGTTTTATGCCCGAGATCGTTGCATGCCACACCTGTGGAAAACGCGAAGGAGAGTTTTTCTTCGATATTATGGCAGGAGCAATAGAGTGCTTTGAATGTCATAAGCGTTCTGTTGCATCTCATACCACACTCTCCGAGGAGCACGAAGGACACGTTGTTTCAATTCTGTCCGAAGGGGCAAAGACGGCCATGTGCTATGCGATATATTCGCCTCTTGAAAAGATGTTTTCGTTTAATATATCCAATGAGGATATGTCGCTTTTTGCAAAGGCGGCAGAACGATATGTTATAAATCATCTTGAAAGAAGCTACAAAACACTTGAATTTTACAATGAGGTAAAAAGATAAATGATCTTTACCGGAAAAACGCTTACAACGCTTGAATATGACAAAATAATAAATATGCTCGTGGAATGCACGGCAACCGAAGGAGCAAAGGCACGCGCTCGCGCTCTTATGCCTACAGACGAGTATGATTTTGTTATTGACAGACAGAACAAGACGGATGATGCCAAAAGGCTTATTAATGCCAAGGGCTATCCGTCCTTTTCTGCTCCCGAGAGTGTTCCTGAGGCTGCAGACAGGGCATATAAGGGCGGTATTCTTTCACCGCGTGAGCTTCTTGACGTTTCGTCACTACTTCGATCTGCGCGCGGAATGCTTGATTATATAGAAACCGATAAGCCGTTTGAGACTACGCTTGATCCCATTTTTAGAAGACTTATGGCAAACAGACCTCTTGAGGATCGAATAACACGTTCTATCATCTCCGAGGATCTTATAGCGGATGAGGCAAGCTCGGAACTTGCGGATATAAGAAGAAAAATTCGTAACGCAAATAACAAAATAAAAGAAACTCTCCAAGGATATATAGGCGGTGCAAAGCTCAAATATCTTCAAGATAACCTCGTTACTATGCGTAATGGAAGATACGTTGTACCGGTTAAAGCGGAGTACAGAAACGAGTTTAAAGGACTTGTTCACGACACGTCATCATCGGGTGCAACATTGTTTGTTGAGCCTATGGCGGTAGTTGATGCCAATAATGAGCTAAAGAGACTCTCAAATGCAGAAACACAGGAGATCGAGCGCATACTCGCATCGCTTTCCGCCGATGTTGCTGACATCTCCTCGGTACTGACTCTCGATTATCACAATATAACCGAGATAGCTTTTTATTTTGGCTGTGCTACGCTTTCTATGCAAATGAGAGCTGAGAAGCCCGAAATAACAAAGGATAGGGTGATTGAGCTTAAAAGGGCGAGACATCCTCTTATCTCAAAGGATACCGTTGTGCCAATTGACGTTTCTATCGGTAAGGATTTTGATACCTTGATAATCACCGGACCGAATACAGGCGGTAAGACGGTAACTCTTAAGACCATAGGACTTATGACTCTTATGGCTCAGGCAGGATTGCAAATACCTGCTAATGAAAACTCAAAGGTTGGAATATTCTCCGAGGTGCTTGTTGATATCGGTGACGAGCAGAGCATAGAGGCATCTCTCTCTACATTCTCATCGCATATGGTGACAGTCGTAGATATTCTTTCGAAGGTTGGTCCGCGCTCGCTTGCACTATTTGATGAGCTTGGCTCGGGTACAGACCCCGTAGAGGGTGCTGCGCTTGCGATTTCCATACTTGAGAAAACGCAGAAGTGCGGTGCACTTACAGCATCAACCACACACTACGCAGAGCTTAAGGCATATGCGCTTGACACACCGAGAGTGCAGAATGCTTCATGTGAATTTGATATAGAGACTCTACGACCTACCTACCGACTTATCGTTGGTACACCCGGTCGATCCAATGCCTTTGCAATTTCGGAAAAACTTGGAATTTCAGACGAAATAATTGAGAGAGCTGAACAACTTATTAAAAACGAGGATAAACGTTTTGAAAATGTCATTGAGCGTCTTGACAGCGATAGAATAGAGATGGAGCGACACAAGACTGAGGCGGAGAAAATGCGCTCGGAGTATGAGTCGTTCAAGCAAAAGGCGGAATCCGAGCTTGAAGATAAAATTTCAAAGAGCGAATCTGAAATTCAAAAAATGGTACAAAAAGCTCGGCAGATTTTAGACAGCGCCAGGGCTTCAAGTGAATTTATTTTCCAACAGCTCGAGGATATACGCAAGCAGGAGAACAAGGATAAGCGTGACGAAATGGCACAGAGAGCGCGTGAGGAAGTTAGAAATCGTCTTCGCGAGAGCGAGAAGCTTTTTGGTGGAATTGACGTACGCGAAGTATCACTTGACGAGGAATATACGCTTCCGCGTCCTCTCATTATCGGGGACAAGGTATATCTCGTTACTGTCGGAAAAGAGGGCGTTGTCACCGCCTTAAAGGATAAAAACGGGCTTGTCGCTGTTACTGCAGGTATCCTAAAAACCAAGGTCAGCGAGGATAAGCTCAGACTCATTGAGGGGGACGTCAAGTTTAAGCGCAAGGATGATCCTAAGCCTAAGGTTAGCGAGGGGAAGGTAAAGAAATCTATCATTTCTACGTTTAAGCCCGAGGTCGATGTCCGCGGTATGATAGGTGACGATGCCTGGTTTGTTGTAGATAAGTACCTTGACGATGCAGTGCTTGCAGGCATCGGTACAGTCAGAATAATTCACGGTAAGGGCACCGGTGCGCTTCGTGCAGCACTTTGGAGATACTTCAAGTCGGATAAGCGTATTAAGAGCTACCGACACGGTGAGTACGGTGAGGGTGATGCAGGCGTTACCGTAATTGAATTCAAAAAATAAAAGGATTGGATATACACTATGAACTTTCAACCTTTAAAGGATTTTATGGACAACTATATCCCTATGCTTGGTGTTCCCGGCACGGATATTGTCATATATAAGGATCACGAGGAGATTTTTCGTTATCAGAGCGGTTATGATAGCATAACCGAGGGAACTCCAGTTCGTCCGGATGCGCTATATCATATGTATTCCTGCACCAAGGTTGCCACATGTGTTGCGGCGACTCAGCTTATTGAACGCGGTGAGATACTTGCGAGCGATCCTGTCTACGCATATTTTCCCGAGTATGCGGATATAAAGGTTAGACACGTCCGCCCGGATGGCAGAGTTGAAGTAAAGCCTGCAAAAAACGTGCTTAAAATTGAGCATCTGCTTACAATGACCGGCGGTCTTGACTATAATCTTCAACGCCCTGGTATTCTTCGTGCTATCGAGAGAACAAACGGTAAGGCTCCTACGCTTGAGATCGTGAAGGCTCTTGCGGAAGATCCCTTTGATTTTGAGCCCGGCACAAAATTCCAGTACAGCCTCTGCCTTGACGTTATGGGCGGACTTGTTGAGCTTGTCAGCGGTATGCCGCTCGGTGATTATTTCAAGGAAAATATTTTTGAGCCTCTCGGGATGAATGAGACCTCTTTTGATCTTACCGAGGATAGACTCTCCCGTCTTGCAACTCAATATCAGTTTAATGCTCTTACAGGCGAACGCGAGGAGCTTCCTTTGAATTATAATCCCTTTGCATTTGGTACTGAGTACCAAAGCGGTGGCGCGGGGCTTGTTTCAAGTGTAAAGGATCAGATACTCCTTGCCGATGCTCTCACTCATTACGGAGTAGGCAAGAACGGCAACCGTATTCTCTCAAAAGCAGGTGTTGAGCTTATGAGTGCAAATCATCTCCCGAGTGAAGTTCTTGGCGATTTTGTAAAGGGAACTATTGGTCAGGCAATAGGCTACGGTTATGGCTATGGTGTCAGAACAAACCTTTATCCCGCTATGGGCGGTAATCTGTCTCCCGTTGGTGAGTTTGGTTGGGACGGTGCTCGTGGCTCTTACCTCTCCTGCGATCCTAAGAATAAAATTGCATTCTTCTACGCAGAGCATATGGGCGGTCTTCATCCCGTTATTCTTCCAAGACTCCGTAATGTTGTTTATTCCTGTCTCGGAGAGTGATTATGAAATTTATTAAGCTTGAAAGCTACGTTTCACGCGATGAACTTCTTGGTGTTATTAAAAACTCCGAGCTTGTCAACGATAGGGTAAAGTTTGATGAAAATAAAGGAAAGCCTCTCGTCCATGTAAGGGAAAAGAACGAGTGGCTCAAGATCAAGTGTGCAATGGTAGGCGGACCGAATAAGGATAACGGATTTTTGGAGGGTACCTATTTTGTAGGTAAGCTTACAGAACGTGAGGGAAGATCCCTTCTTCGCGGTATAATTATTACTGCGCCGATATATCACACGTTCTTAGTACTCATTCTTGCGTTTTACGTATATCGTTGTATCTCCCTTGGGGGATTTAATCCCGTTCCGCTTATTCTATTTGTTTTCAGCATAATGATGTTTAAGAAAGAGTTTGAAAAGCAGGGAACGATTGAGCGTTATCTTAAACGTGCTTTCAAAAGAGCGGATCAGAGCACGTAATAAATTAATGTGTATTGCTGCAGTTTTTTTGAAAAACATATTGATTTTTTACAAAAGGTATGTTATAATACATTGCGTTGACGAAAGTTGACGCACCATGCCGGTATGGTGGAATTGGCAGACGCGTCGGACTCAAAATCCGAAGGTGTAACAACCGTGTCGGTTCGACCCCGACTACCGGCACCAAACAGAAAAAATACGAACTTTGAAAAGTCAAGGTTCCTATTTTTTCTTTACAAGAGATTTCTTCGGTATTAAAATTTCATACCGACAAGCGAAAACAAGCTCTTTTTCGATTAACCACCGACTAACTTTTGATACATCTTCATAAGCTCTGCAACACACGCAGACTCGGTGTTGAGTTTGCCCCAAAAACCATATGCCTGCATAACCGCTTTATCGTTTGCTTGGTG
>JAZRAE010000082.1:0-5723 GCA_045634385.1 Eubacteriales bacterium
GACTTACGCGTTTGTCAGCATCGGCGCACCCGTTACCGTAAATGGTAAAACAACAATTACTGTTAAGGGTTGGGATAGCACAGTCCTTAAGACCATTGATCTTACCGCAGGTAAAGATTTCACCGGTTGGATCGATATCAAGGCTTGCATAGAGCTTAACCCCGACGAAGACACCATTACACTTCACTACTACGTCGACGGTCAGTACGTTGACTCTGTAAGCAGAGCACTTACTACAAGTACCAACGCAATCAATAGCATCGTTATTACCGGTTACACCTCTGAGGTTGGCAGCGGTATTAAGCTTGATGATATTGCTTTCGGCTTCTCATCAAACGGTACTTGGCAGGCTGACGAACAGTAATATTAAAACGATTTAATTGCAAAATTAAACCTAAATAACAAAGAATACGAGAGCACTTCGGTGTCTCTCGTATTTTTTGTTTTCATTGAGAAAAAGAGCGGAGATGCCGTCGAAAAAACGGCTCTCCGCTCTAAAGCGTGCTATTAGATCATTTCACAAAAAATTCGTTGTAACCAACCTTTAATTCGCAGTCAAGTCCTCGGCAGAATATTCTCCCCTTAACTCCATCAGGCAATGTAATATAAGCCAATACGCCACCGTCGGTTTTACGCCAACCAAATCTTGATTTTCCGCGTTTAAATATGTATTCTCCCTCGGAAAAATCAATTGATTCGGGTATCACCGGCGAGAACAATACCTCGTTAGAATCACACATATTCGGATTTACGCGCACTCCTGCAATGCGGCTTTGAAAGATACGTATTATATCACCGAGAAAATGGTGGTTCTCCGATTCGTTGAGTCCGTTCTCTTTTGTAGATTCACAAAGCGAGGTTGCACCGCGCTTGATCATCGAACCGTAGGACGGCTCATCACTTCGGCATATCATTTTCAGTGCAAGATCAACATCTCCGCCATCTACAAGAACGTCAAATATATATCTGAGTCCAATCATTCCGCAATACACGTGCGAATCCTTTTCTTTTATAAAGTCAAGGAGTCTCGAGTATGCTTTTTCCTTCTCATTTTCATCAACTATTCCGTGATAGAGAATAAGCGTTTGCGATGTTTGACAGCTACCAAGTGCCGTCATAGAGTCATAATCTATAAGGTTTTCTCTCACCGCACATCGCATGCTTTCGGCAAGGTCTTTAGCATATTTTTGCCTTTCGTCATCCCCAATAATACCAAAGAGGAATGCGCTTTTTTTCGCTATATCATATACTGTGATGCTATCGGTGAGAACGAGAGGGGCGGATATATCTTCTCCTTTTTCGCGAGGCTGACACCAATCGCCAAGACCTATAGCCACCAGGCCTCTTTCATCACGCCTTGTCTCAATATATCTGAGGTAACGGTATATCATATCCGAGCATTCGAAAATAACGTCCTTATTGCCGTCGTATTTATAGATATAATAAGGAACAGTAACCGCAGCACTATCCCACATAGGTCCGTTCCCCCACTTGAATCCCCAACCGCTTGTAGGTGCAATTCCCGGTAGACTTCCATCATCTCTTTGTGCCAAAGATAATGTTTTTAGCCAAAGTCTTAAGTCCTCGGAGCAATCGAAGGACAAGAGAAGCTGCTCAGAGGAGACAGAAATATCTCCCGTCCAACCGTTTTTCTCTCGGTGCGGACAGTCCGTCGGGAAATAATGAAAATTGGAAATATCAGCATTGATTCCCATTTTATAAAGAGTGTTTACAGTATCATCCGAACTGTGAAAATCCGATCTTCCCAAAAATCCCGATGATATGACCTCAAAGGTCAGAAGATCTTTTGTCGCCTGCTTTGGCGTTATTCCTTCGACGAAAACATAGCGAAAGCCGTGATAAGTAAACGGCGGAACAAACACCTCAAGATCATCACCAAAGAGTGTATAAACGTCAGTTTGGAAAAGATGAATATACTCATTATAATCGGATTTAAACGTGTATATCGAATTTATATTGAAGCTTCCGTCAGGTGCAAGACGTTCGCCGTGACGGAGAATTACAGTCTGCCCACGTTCTCCTTTTATTCTCAGTTTACATACTCCCGCTGCACTTTTTCCAAAGTCATACAGATAACCGCTGACCTTTGTCGACTGTATGTCTTTCCCGCCGTGAAGTGCCGTTTTTAGATAACAAATATCCCTTTGCTCTGTTATTTTCACGGGAGTAAGCTCTTCTCTATTTACAATTGGCGAGGCGGTGGAAGGCACGATTTTACCCTTCGGTGCATCCGTTAACATAGCATTTTGCCAACTATAGTCGTCAAAATTTGGCATTGACCAATCTTTTATAGATAATCTTGCATCCACGTGCGTTCCATATCTGTACATATCATAGAGGATGTGCGATGGATGCGTCTTAAAGCTCTCATCACTTTTAAGATTAAAGTATTTTTCTTTATTCTCTGCCACAATTTCAAGAGAAAAACAAAGTGCCCGACGAAAGTCCGCTTTATCGAAATCCCAGGATGAAACGGTCTGATTTGCAAATCCGTTGCCGAGTATTACACCAACAGCGTTCTTCCCTTTTTTGATGTAATCTGTGATATCATAAGTGTCATAACATAAAAGATCGCTTGGATTGGAAATATAAGGTGCAAGATATCCTTTGGTTATATTAACACCGTTGACGTATAGCTCGTAAAATCCCGAGGCAACGATATGAAGCTGTGCACTCTTCGGCACAAAATCAAGCGTGAACCCCTTTCTTATATACGGTGCAGGAACACTCTTGTATTTATTGCTATATTCATTACTCGCTTTTATAAATTTTTCAAACATATCTTTTTACTCACTTAATAAGTATTATCTTTTGTTAATAATTTTATTTTCTTTATTATACCATATTAACCCAATTTTTTCAATCCAAAAAGGCATTAACATTATTTTTTAGAAAAAACGTATCGACAGTACAGAGAAACTGTGATATAATATATGCAAGAACGATATACGTTAGGAGAAGTATAATGCCTAATCTTATTCCTACACCTAAAAAAATCACAATACTTGATAAAGCTACGCACACCGTTCCATATGCCGTTTTTACCGCTAATGAATCTTGGATCTGCCATCTCAATGCATTCTCTGAAGCCTTTGAAAAGGGACATGGTAAAAAGCTTATTGGTGATGTACGTGGAGGCATCGAGCTTATACTCGACGAATCAATTGATGCGAATGCGTATAGAATCACGACAGATGGTGCGCTGTGCATTTACGCAAGTGCGACCGAGGGTTTAACGTACGGCCTTGCTACCGCACTTCAGCTTTCAGAGATTGGCGAAGACGGTATTATACTGCAAAAATTGGAAATTATTGACTATCCGGATAAGGACTACCGCTCAATAATGGTAGATATAGGCCGTGAGTGGCACCCCTTTGATAAACTCTTGAAGTTTGTGGATCTCTGCTTCTTTTACAAGGTTAAGTACCTCAATCTGCATTTCGCAGACAACAAACTTTACACTCTCCCCTCAAAGACTTTTCCAAAGCTTTGTATCGAGGGAAAATATTACACCGAGGAACAAATTAAGATACTGCTAAAATACGCCGAATCACGCGGTGTCGTACTTATCCCTGAGTTTGAGTGTCCCGGTCACGCACCGGTTCTCAACACACACTATCCCGAGATATTTGCTGATAAAAGTGAGGGGGATGGCGGCGTTTTCCGAAACGAGTCGGGAGATATCATAAGCAATAAAGCTCTGCTCTGTGCAAGCAGAGATGGTGCTGTAGAGGGTGTAAAAACACTTATAAAAGAAATATGTGAGCTATTCCCCGATGCACCGTATATACATATAGGCGGTGATGAAGCCACCATTGCGCTTTGGGATCAGTGTAAGGACTGCCGCGAATATATGAAAAATCACGGAATAGATGATGTGTACGGTCTGTACAGCGACTATATCGCACGCATTACAAAATACGTATTATCACTTGGTAAAACTCCTATTGTGTGGGAAGGATTCCCGGAGAAAGGCTCAAAAAAAATACCGAAAGAAACTATAGTTATTTCGTGGGAAAATCATTATCAGACAACAGAACAGCTGCTCAATGGAGGGTTCCCCATTATCAACGCCTCGTGGAAGCCGCTTTACATAGTACCTGCAAATACTACTCCCGAGCCAAGATTCTCCTGGGGAGCAAAGGAAATATTTGATTGGAACGTATATAATTGGCAACATTGGTGGGAGCGCTCCGTTGCAACCGAAAATCCTGTCAACGTTGAACCCACCGATCAAGTTATCGGAGCTATGCTCTGCGCTTGGGAAATGACCTTTGAACAGGAAATAAATCCTGTTATGGCAAATCTCCCCGCACTTGCGGAAAGAACGTGGACAACAGAATCCGTCCGCAACTTTGACGAATTCAGAAATCAATTTCGTAAGCTATATGACCTATCCGCAAGAATAATTCAGGATAGATAATTAAACAAAACTTTTAAACCGTTTTCTTATCTGAAAACTTTAACGGAGCTATTAAATATGGATGGCAAAAAAAGATGCAAATGGTGTAATCCAAAAAACGACCTGTACGTAGATTACCATGACAATGAGTGGTGCATGCCGAATTTTGACGATAACTATTTGTATGAAATGTTGATGTTGGAATCATTTCAAGCAGGATTATCCTGGGAATGTGTGCTTAACAAACGGGAAAGCTTTAGAAAAGCATTCGATGATTTCAATATAAATAAAGTGATTTATTATGACGATAACAAAGTAAATAGTTTGTTATCCGACACGGGGATTATAAGAAACCGACGAAAAATAAGTGCAGTTATCCGTAACAGTTTAGTTTTCAAAAGCATCTGTAGTCAGTACGGCTCTTTTTATAATTACTTAAGAACTTTCACCAACGATATAACTATATATGAAACAGATAAGACTACAAATTATTTATCGGATGCTATCTCAAAGGATTTACAATCCAAAGGTATGACCTTTGTCGGCTCGGTTATTATATACTCCTATCTGCAAGCAATTGGAGTAATATATTCTCACGACAATGATTGCTTTTTATATAAAAGCGAAAATTAGCAAATTCTTATCTGACGAAACGAAAAAGAAAGGACATATTATTTTGAAAAGTATAAAAAAACTTATCCATATAATTCTTTCAACATTACTTATTACCTCATGTACCTCAACGGAAAACTCACTCGGATACCAACAGATAACAATGGATGAAGCTGTCAAGCTGATGGATAAAGAAAAGGATTACGTAATCCTTGACGTGAGAAGACCCGACGAGTTTGCCGAGGGACATATACCCGGCGCAATCAATGTGCCAAACGAAATCATAGGAACAGAAGAAATTCCCGAGCTTCCCGACAAATCTCAGCTTATACTCGTGTATTGCAGAAGCGGCAGACGAAGCAAGGAAGCATCCGAAAAGCTCGTGAAACTCGGATACACAAACATAGTTGAGTTTGGCGGAATCCTTGATTGGAAAGGCGAAATTGAAAAATAAGAAAAAGCCGATGAGAAATCAAGCGATTTCTCATCGGCTCTTTTACGTTCAGCGAACCACCGAAGAATGACTGTAAATATAGAACTCCTCTTGGCTCGGCATCCACTTCTTTTCTTTGGGTGGGAAGGTGGTGTCAAAGGCTTCGACAGCAGCAGTGTCCTCACAGCAATCTGCTGCGGTGGAAGGAATATACATCCACTTTCTGCCGTCAAGCGCGCCCGGAACAAGCTCTGC
>JAZRAE010000083.1:0-3119 GCA_045634385.1 Eubacteriales bacterium
GTAGCTTCCATACCGTTGGTAAGTCTTACTCTCGCGATCTTACGAAGAGCCGAGTTAGGCTTCTTGGGAGTCGTGGTAGTAACCTTGGTGCAAACACCTCTTCTCTGCGGCGCAGACTGGTCGATCGCCTCATTTCTGAGAGCGTTGAAGCCTCTCTGGAGCACAGGGCTCTTAGACTTTACAACTTTGTCAGAACGACCTTTCTTTACGAGCTGGTTAAAGGTTGGCATGATTTTCCTCCTTCTTCAAAAAATATTATATACAAAGCATCAATGACGCGTTGCACATTTGTATAACGGCATAAAAAAGGCATAATACCCCCATTACGCAGATTACACCCTATTTTAGCATTGAAACAATGGTTTGTCAAGACTTTTTCATTATTTTCGTAAAATAATTTAAAAATTGTTATATTAATATAAACAATAAATACTATTGTATTATCTTTTTGGTCAAATACATAGTTATTGAATAAAGATTAATACTTATTAACCTCCAAAGAGTACAATACATTTATTTGACTAACTAAAAAAGAGAAGGTAGCTCGGATTTGAAGATGAGCTACCTTATTTTAAATTATAGAAAATTCCGTCAGTGAACGTCGTTGTAATTTTCCAATATCAAGCAAAAGCACAATTTATGCTTCATAATTATTAAATATCGGTGTTATCCTTGTTTTTTCCAAAGAGCTTGCCAAAGAATTCCTTTGTTTTTTTGCGAAGCTCCATAGATTTAATTGCCCTGCCAACGTTCTTGATCTTCACCTTCAGTCCCTTGTCCTCGCGCTTTACATACTGTTTATGAGTATACATAATCACACTCGCAACAAAGTCACAAACTTCGCTCGACTCAAAATACTCCGGCTCCGCCTTTGTCCACCCGAGCTCTTCAGCATACTGATTGTGCAGCATATCCCAGAACTCACCCTTGGCATCATACCAAAGAAGATTGTATATCTTATAACAACGGCTCGCAGAAAGGTTCAAGAAGGATTGAGAAAGCGGGATGTACATACCGTGAGCGCGTAAAAACTCCTTGATCTTGGAATAAACCACCGGAACCTGACCGTAATATTTTTTGAACAGCTTGTTTCTCGGCTGATTGGTATAAACTCTGTGATGAATAAGTCTTTCGGAGCACTTGCCCACCCTGTCCGCCAAAGAAAGTGCGGTCACTACAAAATGAGTGTCCTCAAACACGCGGAGGTCCTGATCAAAGAGCAATTCCTTCTCGGCGATGAATTCCCTGCGGAAAAGCTTATTCCACACGTATCCTGTCGTACAGGAAAGAATCACATCGGGATAATCGTTCTTGGATACAAATGCAGCTTCATTAAATATTTCTCCATGGTCACTGCGTATGTTATCCTCAAACTTAGCCTTGCGGTTATTGTATATATCAAATTTACATACCGTAATATCAAGGCTTTGCTCCTCGGCTAAGTTGTAAAGCTTCTCAAGCAAGGCGTAATCATAGAAATCGTCCGCATCAAGGAAGATAACATACTTGCCTCTTGCACGTGCAAATCCTTTATTTCTCGCAGAAGACGGGCCGGCATTATTCTCGGTAACTATTCTGACTCTCTCATCTTCCTGCTGATATTGCTTCAAGATAGAAAGGGACTCGTCGGTAGATCCGTCATCCACGCATATAAGTTCAATATCGGTGAGCGTCTGGTTAAGAACGCCGTCTATCGCAGGCTTCAAATAATCGGAGGCATTGTATATCGGCATTATTACCGATATTTTAATATTTTCTGCGTTTATCATATTCTTCTCCTGTGTCGTATACAACAATAAGTGAATTGATATTCTTCTTTACTGCATAACTATGGCATTTTACAATGCACCTATATATTATCACTTAATTACCAAAAAGTCAATAGTTGTCAACTTTTTTGACGCAAAATACAAAAATAGCAGGGCAAACGCGAGCGCAAAACTTCACACGCCTACCCTGCTATTATTATTTTTTAGTCTGTGACCGTGGTAAAATTACTCGTTTATCGAAAGCTCTGTGAATGAAGGCTCATCAGAGAAAGTGTAACCCGATGCGTCATCTTCGACGTCAACCGTGATACCCGTGGGAGTTTCTTCAACCTCTGCCTCGCTCTCAATCTCAACCGCACGATAGGTTCCAAGACCCGTACCTGCGGGGATAAGCTTACCGATAATAACGTTCTCCTTAAGACCGAGAAGCTGGTCCTTCTTGCCCTTAATAGCAGCCTCGGTAAGAACCTTTGTGGTCTCCTGGAAGGATGCTGCGGAAAGGAAGGAAACAGTCATAAGAGCTGCCTTTGTGATACCAAGAAGGAGAGGTGCTCCCTCTGCCTTACGAAGCGAAATCTCGCCGGCATCAATTCTTGCCTGAACCTTTTCATTCTCCTCGCGGAACTCAAGTATATCAACCTTAGTACCTACAAGAAGATCTGTGTCACCGGCATCCTCTATCTCGATCTTACGAGTCATCTGTCTGGTGATACACTCAACGTGCTTATCGTTAATTTCAACGTCCTCACCGCGGTACACCTTCTGAACCTCGCGGATGATGTAGTCATAAACTGCATCAATACCGGACATACGAAGAACGTCTGCGGGGTTAAGGAAGCCCTCTGTAAGAGGCTGACCGCGCTTAACCGACTGACCGTCCTCGATGGACAGACGCATACCGAAGGGGATCTCGTAAACCACGTCCTCACCGTTTCCGTCAACGATATCCTTGATATGAACCTTGGACATCTTCTTGTCGGATTCAATACGAGCGGTACCGGTATACTCGGTAACGATAGCAGTCTTCTTAGGCTTACGTGCCTCGAAGAGTTCCTCTACTCTGGGAAGACCCTGAGTAATATCCGAGCCTGCGACACCACCGGTGTGGAAGGTTCTCATCGTAAGCTGAGTACCGGGCTCACCGATAGACTGAGCGGCGATAACACCTACCGCCTCACCGATTGCAACAGGAGTACCGTGTGCAAGGTCAGCACCGTAGCAATGTACACATACGCCGCGCTTTGCAAGACAACGAAGAATGGTACGAACTTCAACGTGAGTAATACCTGCAGCGATGATCTCGTTTGCCATTTCTTCTGTGATCATAGTGTTAGCGGGAACGATAAGCTC
>JAZRAE010000084.1:0-80222 GCA_045634385.1 Eubacteriales bacterium
CCTGCGACGTCGGTTACTATCGCCGCAACCTCTCCGACCAGCAGATTGTACAGCGTACTCTTTCCGACGTTAGGCTTGCCGCATATGACAGCCGAAATTCCTTCGTTTATCGCGCGTCCTGTCTTGTAGGTGTCGATAAGCCTCGAGAGCCTCTTTCGCGTTTTCGTAAGCATTTCTGCCGTCTCACGGTCGGTAAATTCTCCTAGGTCCTCGTCGGGATAGTCTATGCGCGCGTATATAGAGCTCATAAGCGATACGAGCTCCTCTCTTATCGCCGAGATCTCGTCTGTGAGTTTTTTTCTCGCAGGGGTTGCAGACAGTCTTATCTGCTCGTGACTTGTGGCCTCAAGCAACGTTCCTATCGCCTCTGCCTCCGAGAGCGAGAGCTTGCCGCTGATAAATGCACGACGCGTAAACTCGCCTGCCTCCGCAGATCTTGCACCCGCGGCAAAGACCGCTTCGAGTACAGTGCGCGTGATGAGCAGACCGCCGTGGCAGCTGATCTCCGCCGTGTCCTCGCCCGTATACGAGTGAGGGGCAGGGAAGAGGGTGAGCATACCGTCGTCTATTTTTTCTTCATTATATAGTATATATCCGTATATCTGGGTCCTCGGCTTGTAGTCGGTGATCTGCTTGCCGCTTATGGGTACGAATACCCTCCTTGCAATCTCGAAGGCACCGTCTCCGCTTATCCTGATAACGGCAAACCCACCCTTGCCGGGTGGGGTTGATACCTGTGCAATTACGTTCCCGTACATGCCTTATTTGATATCGCTGTCGTCGATAGTATCGGAGTAGTTCTCGGACTCGTCGGGGTAGGTCTGCTTTACCGTCTCGGTCTCATTCTCCTCGGAGTCTGCGGTTACGCTCTCCTCGATATCGTCGATCCTTACCTCGTCCTCTACGGGAGCGAACTCCTCGCTGAGGGGGGTAACGGTCTTCTCCTCGAAGATGCCCTCGGGCTTCTTATCGGTGAGGAAGATAACGATCTTACGGTTGTTGTCGGAGCCGATGGAGTTGGTGGAAACACCCTCGATACCCTGGATCTCAGAGTGGATGATTCTTCTCTCGTACGCGCTCATGGGCTCGAGCATAACGCTTCTTCTGTTGCGGAGCGCCTTCTGTGCCATTCTGCGTGCAAGAGCTCTGAGGGTCTCCTCTCTCTTTGCTCTGTAGCCCTCGATGTCGAGGGTAACTCTGGACTTATCCCTCTCACCGTGGATGTTCTTTCTTGCGGATGCGAGGTTTGCAAGGTACTGGAGTGCATCGAGCGTATCGCCGTGGTGGCCGATAAGAGTGGATGCATCGTCGCCCTTGATGGTGATTCTTCTTGTGCCGTCGTCGCAGGAGTAGAGCTCTGCGGTGGCGTTAAGACCGATGTCGAGGATCACGGTTCTGGTGAAGTCGTAGGACATATCCTCGCCCTCTGCTACGTCACGGCGCTCGAACTTGAGCTCGCGCTCGGGGATCACCTGGCTCTTGGGCTTATTGTCTGCCTTAGGCTCGCTCTGGCTTGCCTGGGGCTTTTTCTTATGTCTCTTCTTCTTGTTGTGCTTGGGAGCTGCAGACTCGCCTGCCTGCTCGCCCTCGGCCTGCTCGGCGGTCTCTTTTACCTCTGCGCTTTCCTTGGGAGCCTCATTACGTCTGTCGTTTCTCTGGGGTCTGTCCTTCTTGCGCTCGGGTCTTCTGCGTCTCTCCTCCTTGTCGGGGATCTCTATATACGCTCTTACCTGCGCGGGCTTTGCGCCGAAGCCCATAAAGCCCTTTCTTCCAAGATATATTATTTCAAAATTTACGTCGTCAAGCTCGCTGGCTCCGAGGAGCTGTCTGGCGTTAGCCTGAGCCTCTGCAACGTCCTTACCCGTTGCAATGATTTCCTTGATCATATATTAAACCTTTCTTACTTATCGTCAATTAGTCCTTGATCTCGGGCATATTTCCGTCGATCTTCTTGTCCTTTTTCTCCTCGGATACGGGAGCATCGGGGAGAATGTCGTAATCGTCGTCGTCAATGTAGTGGAGCGAGCGATACTTGGGCTGAGACTTTGCAGCCTCTCTCTGAGCCTTTTCAGCCTCCTTCTGCGCCTTGTGGAAGCTCTTGATCTCCTCCTCAGTGTACTTGGGGAGGGGCATAGCCTTGGCAAGGATGAAGGACTGAAGGAGTCCGAGCAGTGCCTGGAACGTCCAGTAAAGACCGAGCATACCCGAGAAGGAGAATGCCATCCAGAGCGTCATACCGGGGAAGAGAATGTCCATCATTCTCATAGATGCCTTGGTCTGAGCGTCCTGAGGCTGAGACTGGAGCTGGTTGTTGCCGTTGAACTTACGAGTGAGCCACATCGATACCCACTGCGCGCCTGCCGCGAGCACGGGGATGAGGCAAAGTATGGAGAAGTTCTTGAGAGAGGGAGTCTCGGCAAGATTTACTCCGAAGAAGTTAAAGTTGGGGATAGACTCGTAGTCGAGGCCGAGGCTCTCGATCTTTGCGATTCTTTCCTCCCTTGTGTCAAGAGACTCGGTGGAGGCGAGAATGCCTACGTTGTCCTTGATCTCGTCGTTTACGAATGCGTAGATTGCGGAAATGATCTTGATCTCCTCGTTCTTGGGGAGCTCCTCGAGTGCGTCGATCTTCTCGTCGAGAGTTACTTCCTTATATACCTCGAGGATGACGGTGTCCATATCCTTGTCGCCTGCTGCATCGTTTGTCTTCGCGATGTAGGAGAGGGGATTCTGAATTACCGCGTAAAGGAGCATAATGAGAGGAAGCTGGATGAGCAGGGGGAGACAGCCCGAGAGGGGGCTGTAGCCTTCCTTCTGCTGCAGCTCCATGATCTCCTGCTGCTGCTTCTGGAGGGTGGGCTGGTCATTTCTGCCTTTATACTTAGCCTTGATGAGCTCGATCTTGGGAGCGAGCTTGGCCATTGCGATCTGATTTTTCTGCTGCTTGATAGAGAAGGGTAAGAATACAATTTTAAATACTAATGCATAAAGCAAAAGTGCAAATGCGTATCCTCCGGTAATACTCTCGAAGAAGGAAAGCATTGAACCGAGGAATCTGTAAAGCCATGCCATATTTATTATTCCTTTTCTTGTTTTTGTTCGTCGGTAGTGTCATCACGTCCCTGTGTTCCTGCGTTTTTAGGATTCCTGAACCCTTTTTCCGGTACCGGATCATATCCTCCCTTGCAAAAAGGATTGCAACGGAGCAGTCTCCATACCATAAGGATGAATCCCACGAAAAAGCCACGTTTCTGAAATGCTTCTATAGCATAGGCAGAGCAGGTCGGAGTGAACCTGCAGCAGGGCGGTTTCAGGGGTGAGATAAATTTCTTATAGAGGCGTATGAGCCATATCATCACGTGCTTCATATCACTCTCTCCACATACCGAGCTTGGTGAAAGCCTCGATCAGGTGAAGCTTGATATCCGTGCTCTTCGCTGTTGTGGCGGCGTGTCTTGCCGCAATGACGATAAGGAAGCCGACCTTCAGGGGCCTTTCCTTTTCCACCTGTCTTAGTCCTTCGCGAAGAACTCTCCTTGCGCGGCTGCGTACCACAGCGCCGCCAAGGGCCTTTGACGTCGTAAGACCTATTCTGTTTACGACCTTTTTTTCCGGGTGCGACTTAGCCAGTCGCTTTGCCGCATAATCGGGCAGCACGTATACCGCAAGAGCCGATGTCACTGCTCTTTTGCCCTTTGAATACGCTTTTGAGTACAAATGGTTTTCACATATTGCTCTGAATTTCATACTATCTCCCTTGTGGGTCTTCTCCCCGGCAGGCACGATACTTATAATTCCTGCCTTTAACAGAGCTTGATACTAAACAAAAACCCCGATAAAATTCGCAAGCGGCGTTTTATCGGAGGTTTTGTATGTCGCTTGATGCGACCTGTCACTTTGCGTGACCGTTGTGCGGGTTTTCCGCATTCAATTAGTAGGTGAGCTTAGCTCTTCCCTTGGCGCGTCTTCTCTTAAGAACTTTTCTACCGTTTGCGGTTGCCATTCTCTTTCTGAAACCATGCTCTTTGTTTCTCTGTCTCTTCTTAGGCTGATATGTTCTCTTCATGACAAGCACCTCCTTCGTTGTTGATTTAACATCTTTCTGGCGCGTATTCATATTAGCGCACGATATATTATAGCCGAAGAAAAGCAAAATGTCAAGGGGATTTTAAAATATTTTCTTTATTATAGGAATATTGTTTATCAATCGACTTGACAACCCCTGTACTTTCTGCTAAAATATCGGTATGATATTTATAATGCCGTAGTGTTTGTTTAAATGTATTTTTGTACAGGAAGGACTTTAAAATGAACAAGGATGTAGCTAAAATTCTCGTTTCGGGTGAGGAAATCGACCGTATCACAACAAGACTTGCTAAAGAGATCGACAGAGATTATGCAGGGGATGACAAGAGACTTATCCTCTTATGTATTCTCAAGGGATCTATTGTCTTTATGGGGGATCTTATGAAGAAAATCACAGTACCCGTAGAGATTGACTGTATGAAGGTATCATCCTACGGAGCGGGCACTGTAACTACAGGTACCGTTAATATCCATCTTGACCTTATGCGTCCCGATCTTGATAAGTGCGATCTTCTTATCATCGAGGATATAGTGGACAGCGGTGTAACCCTTTCTTACCTTACTAAGTACCTCCTCGGTAAGGGTGCAAAGAGTGTGCGCACCTGCACTATGCTCGACAAACCCTCGCGCCGTAAGGTTGATTTTGTGCCTGATTACTGCGGAACAGAGATTCCCGATGAGTTTGTTATTGGCTATGGCCTTGATTATGATGAGAAATATCGTGCTTTGCCTTATGTCGGTGTTCTTCGTCCCGAGGTTTATGGCGGCGAATAATGAGAAGCGTTGGCTTATATACCCTCGGATGTAAGGTTTCACAGTACGAAACAGAGGCTATAGGTGAGGCTTTTGAGTCGCGTGGATTTAGTGTAATGCCGTTTGATTCGGTGTGTGATGCTTACGTTATTAACACTTGTACCGTTACTGCGGAGAGCGACCGAAAATCGCGTCAGATAATAAGGCGCGCTGTGCAGAAAAATCCGGATGCGGTTGTAGCTGTAGTCGGATGCTACAGTCAGCGCACACCCGATGAGCTTTTAAAAATTGAAGGCGTTGACATTGTTCTCGGCACAGATAAGAAGCTTGATGTAGTGGGGCGTGTTGAGTTTTTGTTGGATAATCCCGGAGAAAAGCCCTATTGTAAGGTGGAAAATCTTGATCTGGCAGACTTTGAGCCTATGACGATAACTAAAGCTCCGAGGACAAGAGCATACGTCAAGATTGAGGACGGATGCGAGTCGAAATGCACATATTGCGCTATATCGTCAGCGAGAGGAAGAGTACGTTCCAAGCTTCCCGAGGATGTTATCCGCGAGGTAGAAGGACTCTATAAGAGCGGAACGAAGGAGATAGTACTGACAGGAATTGAAACGGGATCGTACGGTAAGGATTTTGATTTTGAGTACGGGCTCGGAGATCTCATACTTGAGCTTGACAAACGTCACAGCTGTGAGAGAATACGACTTGGCTCACTTGCGCCGGAATTAATAGGTAAGAGCTTTGTTGATAAGGTAAAAGGGGCATCTATTCTTGCTCCGCATTTTCATCTGTCAATACAGAGCGGCTCGGACAACGTACTGAAGGGTATGAAAAGGAGATATTCGAGAGCTATGGCTCTTGCGAATATAAAGTATATTAGGGAAAATATTCCCGACGTTTGCTTCACGACCGACCTTATGGTGGGTTTCCCGGGCGAGAGTGAGGATGACTTCCTTGATACAGTTAGATTTGTAAAAGAGGCAAGATTCATTGATGCTCATATTTTTGCCTACTCAAAAAGGCACGGGACCCCTGCTGCGAGCTATGATGGTCAAATAGAAGAGAGTGTGAAGAAAAGACGCTCGGCAAGACTTATTGCAGTTAAGAACGAGATCAGAGATGAGCTTCTCGGCGAGATAGTTGCCTCAGAAAAGAATCTTTCCTGTGTGCTTGAGACTTATGATAGCGGATACTATACCGCGCACTCTGACAACTTTGTAGAGATAAAGGTTGAAGGACCTGATGGGTTGCAGGGAGAGATAGCAGACATTGTTCCTATATCGCACAAAGGCGGTGTGATAGTCGGAAAGCTTAAATAATGTTAATAATAATTTACAAAATGGAGATATTAAAATGGAAAACAGCAAAAAGACAATGGACAAAATAGTTGCGCTTTGTAAAACACGCGGCTTCATTTTTCCCGGTAGCGAGATATATGGCGGTCTTGCAAACTCCTGGGATTACGGTCCTCTCGGAGTTGAATTTAAAAACAACGTTAAAAAGGCTTGGTGGCAGAAATTTGTTCAGGAGTCGAGATATAACGTCGGCCTTGATTCTGCTATCATTATGAATCCTCAGGCTTGGGTTGCATCCGGCCACGTTGGCGGATTCTCCGATCCTCTTATGGACTGTAAGGGCTGCAAGGCACGTCATAGAGCGGACAAGCTTATCGAGGATTATGCATTTGAAAACGGCCTTAATGATAACCCCGCTTCCTGGAGCTTTGATGAGATGGCTGCATATATCAAGGAAAAGGGTATTGTTTGTCCTCTTTGCGGTGGCAATGACTTCGCAGATATTAAGAAGTTCAACCTTATGTTTAAGACGTTTATCGGTGTTACAGAGGATTCTACCAATACCGTTTACCTTCGTCCCGAGACCGCACAGGGTATCTTTGTTAACTTCTCGAGCGTTCAGCGTTCTACCAGAAGAAAGCTTCCTTTTGGTGTAGCACAGATCGGTAAGTCCTTCAGAAACGAGATCACCCCGGGTAACTTTACCTTCCGTACCCGTGAGTTTGAGCAGATGGAGCTTGAATTCTTCTGCAAGCCCGGTACAGATCTTGAATGGTACAAGTATTGGAAGGACTTCTGCCACAAGTGGCTTCTTGACCTTGGTATGAGAGAAGAAAACCTTAGACTTCGTGACCACGATGCAGAGGAGCTTTGCTTCTACTCCAAGGCTACTACAGACTTTGAGTTCCTCTTCCCCTTCGGATGGGGCGAGCTTTGGGGTATAGCAGATAGAACCGACTATGACCTTGGTCAGCATCAGGAACATTCCGGCAAGGATATGACCTACTTTGATCCCGAGACCAATGAGCATTACATCCCCTACGTTGTAGAGCCTTCTCTCGGTGCAGACAGAGTGGCACTTGCATTCCTTGTTGATGCTTATGACGAGGAGATTCTCGGCGAGGGCGATGTGAGAGTTGTTCTTCATCTTCATCCCGCTCTTGCACCTGTTAAGGCTGCAATTCTTCCTCTTTCCAAGAAGCTTTCTGAAAAGGCTCTTGAGCTTTACGATGATCTTGCTAAGTACTTCCCCTGCGACTTCGACGAGACCGGTTCTATCGGTAAGAGATATCGCCGTGAGGACGAGATCGGTACCCCCTTCTGTATTACTTATGACTTCGACACAGAGAATGACGGCTGTGTAACCGTACGTGACAGAGACACTATGGAGCAGGTTCGTCTTCCTATATCCGAGGTTAAGGATTATATCGCTGAAAAGCTCAGATTTTGATTGAGTAGGCAAGAAAGAATATAAGAAAAACCACACCGCGTGTGTGGTTTTTCTATGGAGAAAATAATGGATAATTTAACACGCATAGCATCCTTTTCGGTTAATCATGACTTTATAACCGAGGGAATATATATATCCCGCATCGACGGAGATATCACCACATACGATCTGCGCACCAGAGTTCCCAATAATTGCGATAATGACTATATGTCGAACCTCGCTATGCACTCGCTTGAGCATTTGTTTGCGACCTACGTAAGAAACAGCGAGATAGGTAGCCGTGTAATTTATTTTGGGCCTATGGGCTGTCAGACGGGCTTCTATCTGCTTGTTAGAAATTCCGATGATAGCGAAACTCTCGGTGTTGTAATTGAGGTGCTTGAGAAGATTCTAATTCACGAGGGGGACATGCCCGGCGCGAAAAGGGAAGAGTGCGGAAACTATAAGAACCTCGATCTTGCGAGTGCAAAGTGCGAGGCAAAGAAATATCTCGACGTCTTAAAATCGAGGGCGTGGGATTTTAAATATCCGGAGGATTAATATGGGATTTAAGGCAGATATAGGAATTATCGGTGCGCTCAATGACGAGGTGCGCGAGATCATATCCAGACTTGAAGAAAAACAGACAGAATCGGTCAGCGGCATAGAATTTAATGTTGGTAAGCTCTACGGTAAGAGGGTTGTTATAGCTAAGTGTGGTGTTGGTAAGGTGTTTGCCGCAATTTGTACTGAGGCTATGTTAATCAAGTACTCACCTTCTCTTATCGTAAATTCGGGCGTTGGAGGCGCGCTGGATAAGTCGCTGCGTCCGCTTGATATTGTTTTTGCAGATAAACTTGTTCAGCATGATATGGATACGTCTGCTCTCGGTGATCCCGTAGGACTCATCTCAGGTATAAATCGCGTATATTTTGAAACCGATGAAAGGGCAAGACTTATACTTGAGGAGGCGGCTCGTGAGATGGATATCAACTATCTCGTCGGTACTATTGCCACGGGTGATAAGTTCATTTCCGAAAAGGGCGATAAAGAAAGACTCACTTCTACCTTTGGTGCGATAGCGTGCGAAATGGAGGGGGGAGCAATAGCCCACACCGCGTTTGTAAACGACGTGCCTTTTATAGTTGTCAGATCCATCTCGGATTCTGCAGATGGGGATGCGTGTATGGATTATCCTGCGTTTTTGCCGATTGCAACGAGAATTTCAACAGCACTTACTCTTGCACTTGTTGAAAAATATTGATTAATAAGGGTTAAATTGATCGTATATAAACGATTAACCACCAAAGTCCGAAATGAGACCTTGGTGGTTTTTTCTTTTCAACTATTTGTTAAATTGCATTATTTTAATTTGCTATCTAAAAATTTTATATAAGCTGCCCAATCGTCACGCGTGAGGCAATGCTTACCCGAACGGTAGTGGTAGAGAATATTGCCTTCACCGAGAAAGTCACCGGGGTGTGGCAACTCATCATCTATTACAATGCCTTTTTCACCGAGCATTTCCCAAACAGATGAAGCGTGGCAGGTTGTTAGAAACTCGGATTTAGGATCAGCACCTTTGTCAAGCTCTGCAGATCCCACAAGCAAGTATCTTGGCGCTATCAATGCAAGAAGGAAGCTTTGATCGTATGGCTTCTCATCCTCTTTATCCTTAAAATCGAGGAACGCGGGGCAGAACCAGTCGTCAGAACCGAGTCTTATAAAATCGGTTATTCTTTCGCCTTCGCCGTTTTTGGAGGATGCCGCCCCTCCGTATCCCGAGTTGTTAGAGATTACTGCAGCAAATCTTTCATCCTGCGCTGCACACCAAAGAGCGGTTTTGCCAAGACGCGAGTGGCCGATAAGAACTACCTTATCGGTGTTAAGGTCATCTCTTTCACTAATGAGGTAATCCATAATGCGGCTTGCGCCCCACGCCCACATTCCAATCTTTCCCCACTCGTCCTTTTGTCGTTTATCGGTTACGCTAAAGTGTGCGGCAATACCATCCGAGAAATCACCATAGTGATTGTCGTTAACCATATTGCGGTAATCGACTACGACAAGAGCATATCCTGCGTCGATTATTTCTTCGACAGGGATGTACCAATGCGGCGCAAGACTGAAACCGATATGAAGAAATACGGGCGGGCGATTTACCGATAGGGGAGTAAATATTTGTATCGGAAAGTTCCCCTCACCATGGATTGTTTTATACACGAGTGTCAATGTTTCGTGCTTACATTTGCCTGCAAAGTCGTATTTCTCAAGGGTGATATTTTCACATTTCACCTCGACTTTGGTCTTTGGCGTTTGTCCGTATGAATACTTTTCCAAAAGCTGGATCAACTCAAGACGTCTTTTTCCCCATGTAGCATTTGTTACGGGTGATCCATTGCTCATTTTTAGTATTTGGAGATAATTCTTTTCTTTTAGTGCGGTTCTTATACTCATTTTAAAATAGACAATTTGTAAAATAAAGATTACATTTGCAATTGATAAGCTCTAAATATCATTCAGCCCAGAAGTTATCAAGCTCAGCACGAAGGTCTTGGGCGTCCGCCACGTATTGCATTCCTTCCCACAGGTTAGGGATGCTTTTTTTGTATATTGGATCTTGGAATCGATCATCAATAAGCACAATAACGCCCTTGTCGTCCTCGCGTCTTATAACTCTGCCCGCGGCTTGGAAGACTCTGTTCATTCCGGGATAAATGTAGGCGTATTGCTTTCCTGCCTCGTACTTTTCCTCGAAGTATTCGGCAATTGCCTCCCTCTCATAGGAAAGTGACGGCATACCTATGCCTATGACTACCGCACCGATAAGACTATCCCCTGCGAGATCTATGCCTTCGGAATATATTCCGCCCATAACGCAGAAGCCAACGAGATAAGTGCCTGAGTCCTTTGAAAACGCATCGAGAAATTCCGTCTTTTCCTTTGAACTCATATTTTTTGTCTGAAGCAAACACTTAATCTTCGGATACCTCGTGCTGAATTCTTGGTATAGTGCCTCGGCATATTCAAACGACGGAGCAAAAACTATATAGTGACCGCGCTTGGCAGACAGAGTTGCTGCAACAACACGGCAGACCGCAGGCAGTGTTCTTGATCTTTCCGAGTAGCGTATGCTTATTCTGTCCATAATGGAGACGGAAAGTTGATCGGGGTTGAATGGGGAGTCAACCTCAAGCGTGTCGGCATATTTATCTGTAGATAAAATTGATTTATAATAGTTTAGAGGGGAGAGAGTAGCCGAGAAGAATACCGCGCCACATCCTTTATTTATACGCTTTTGTATCTCTGCTGAGGCATCAATACACCATACTTTTACGGACAGCACTCCTTTAGTGTAAAACAGTAATAGACGGTACCCCGTGTCAAAGTTTTCGAGGCATTTTGCGAGCTTTTTCACCTTGTAGTACAGTTCTCGAATAGCTTTAAGGCGCGCGCTTCGCTCGTCATCATTTGCTTTGATGTTTGCCTGTTCCTCGTCTTCGAGCACCTCGTGCATTCTTGATATAATACCGAATAGCTCACCTGGGACGTAGGAAAGGTGAGTAGCACCGATATCGCATCCGTCCTCGTCCTTTCGTATCTCGTCCCTAAGCAAGGGCATCAAAAGCTCTGTAAGATTCGCTTTTATGCTTGGCAGCTCCTCGCGTAGCTTGGATAAAGCACCGAGAGTTTCTGAGTCAAGTAGCAGGTCTATATCTGTAAGCGAAAGCTCTGCGGAATACATCTCGCGCCCTCTGTCAGCAAGGTTGTGTGCCTCGTCTATGAGAAACGCATATCGGCCGCCCTCAGTAAAGAAACGGCGTATATATACCACCGGATCAAAGAGATAGTTGAAGTCGCATATAACAACATCGCATAGCTCGGAATAGGCGAGCTCGAGCTCATAGGGGCATACTGCGTAGTGCGTTGCAACATCCTTTAGATCTTCGATGGTTATTACGCATTTACCGAGTGAATGTGCCGCCATAACCGCTTCTGCGAGCTTGTTACATTTTGCCATATCGCACGCCTTGGCACTTTCGCGGCAGATCATTCTACACGGACAGCTCTTTTCCTTGGAGCTGAGAATAATCGCTTTGATTTTCGCTCCTCGGGAGGCGAATAGCTCAAGACAGTCCTTTGCCGCCTCTGCCGTAGTTCCTTTTGGAGTTAGGTAAAACACCTTGTCACATTTTCCATCACCGAGAGCCTTTATTGCAGGGTAGATAACCGAAACGGTTTTTCCTGTTCCGGTAGGAGCGCATGCGAAGAGTGTGTTACCCTTGACGAGTGCCTTGTATGAGCGTCTGATAAACTCGTCCTGACCGTCGCGCACTTCGGTGTATGGGAAGCGCATGGCTCTCATAGAAGGAAGTCTTTCGCATACTCGCTCTATCTCAGGAAGGGCAAATATCGATACCGCTGAGAGGCACTTGTCAAAGAAAGAGTCAAGCGTCCTCTTTTCCGCCTTTTCTTCAGTTACTTCGCTTGCACCGGTGATCTCATTTACGTAAATTATCTTTATGCTCACGCAGTCAAGACTTTCACTTTCAGTAAACATTTTACCGAGAATAAACGCCTCGCCTCTTGCTTGAGCAATTTCTGCCTTTTTTGCTGCCTTAGAGCTACCCGTGCTGACTTTTACAAGGGTTATAATACCGTTTTCTATCGAGTCTGCATATCCGAAAATGCGGTAATCCACGCCTTCGAAACTGAAGTCAAGCTCTACCTTTTTTCTTTCCGAAATACCGAGCGATGTAAGCATTGTGCGCGATGCTCCGTATAGCTCCGGCTCGCTTTCATCCGTCGGAAGAGCGGGGGATATTCTTCGTCTGGCGATGGATACAAGCTCGCAAAGCGAAATCAATATTCTGTTTTCATCAGCAATTAGCTTCATATCCACCTCCGTGCAATTTGTTTTATGTATACATTTTACTATAATATGATCTCAAAGTCAACACCGCTATGATTTTTTGATCATTATTTGTAGTACAAAAAACCGCCGCAATTTTACTTGCGGCGGCAGGGTTGCTTGGGGGATTATTTTACGTGCTGCTTTTTAAGAATGCATCGAGAAGTCTGGCCTTTGTTTCCATCCAACCGATCTCGCTGCTCGTTACGTATTCGTATCCTCCGGAGTAACCCTTAAGACCTATCACGGGCAGGGTAGAAAGCTTCAAGAGAGCCTCGATTACCCCTGCGGCGGTCATATTATCTTTTACACTTATCATGACCGAAATTGTGAAAAGGGTACACACGGTCGAGGGGATAAGCTTAAGTATCATATGAAAAAGGCGGCTTGACTCGGGATTCTTCAGCTCGCTCTCTTGCCGCTTATTTCCCGATAGGAGATTTGCCGCATCGAGCTCTGCTCGCTTGATTTTCTTTACACGCCCGAGGTCTTTCTCAGCCTTTTTATCCATTTTCTCACCACTTACGTATCGATTGTATTCATCTTCGGTGTAGCCGAGTGAAAAGAGCATATTGCTTCTTCTGTATTCAAGCTCTGCATTTCGGTAATCAAGACAAAATTCACGTAGGCGTGAGATGTCTGAGCCCTTTATATTTTCTTTGAGCTTTGAAAGTTTTTCATCAGCCGTCTTGTACGCTTCGCTTTCACGCCCGAGCTTTTCTCCCGCATCCTCTAAGGAAAAATACATCACGTACGAGGAGATAAGCATCAATATAAGTGTTGATGTAAAGCTCTTGCCGCCAAATTCCGAAAAACTGATTTCGGTAAATGATACAAGCGCAGTTACGAGAAGTGTAATAAGCGCAACTGTCTTTCCGACATTTGCGACAAGAAAGGAATATCCCTTCTTCATCCAATCTCCCGAGTTTATAATGCCGATGTCAAAACCGTCTCTCATATTAACCTCCCGAGATGCTGTATCTCTTCGCAACCTTAAACATAAGCGAGCCCAAAAGATTTGTAACGAATCCAACGAATGATATTACCGTTACTTCATCTGCAATCTTGGAGAGAAGGAAAAAGACGAGAAAAAATATCAGCCACATTACAGGTGCAGATGGCGTGCGAAATATCTGTTTCAGATACTTAAAAAGGGGGATGATTGCCGCTCCTAAAAGAATAAGTGACAGCCCTGATAGAATGCTTGCATCTTCTCTTGCAATCCATAGAGGAAAGTACGAAAAAATCGTCACGGCTACGGGTATAATAGATATTCCAATGCCGAGCGTGTTAAATAAAAGGCGCTTTGCGGGGTTAGTCCGTGTTGGCATTTTCCCTGATCGCCCCCTTCATTTTTGCTATTCTTTCCCCAACGGCATCCTTCTGATATTGGGGTAGAGCAGAGCACATAAAGATATCATATAGCATATCTATTTGCGCATCTACAACGATTCTCAACTGCTCATTTTCGAGTCTTGCCGCACTCTCGTTTTCAAAACTTGCGTTAAGACTTTCTTCGAGTGCGCCTATTTTTTTACCAAGACAGGTTAGAAGCTCTTGCGTATCATTTAGCTTGCTTTCGATATTCACACCGAGTTGAGAGCTTAACTCGGTGTTTTCTTTAGTGTTTTCTTTAATTTTTGTTACCGCATTTCCGATAGTTACAAGTGATTTTTCCACAAGGGGTAAGAACCCCTTTTTGTAGGCGAGGGCAAGAGTCATCGAGCCGGTAAAGGTGAGCGCACAAAGTATTTCGCTTGTATATGCGCTGACTTCATGGTACACCTTTTCAAAGAAGTTTGTGTTATCCTCGTATTCTTCGGATTCGTATTCTTTTTCCGTGTATTCCTCTTCGGCGTATGCATATATCGCACACGGCATAGTAAACATAACGAGGAGAATTGATACAATAAAGTATTTTAGCTTGTTTTTCATTTTTCCATCCTTTCAAAATCAAATATCTTGTGCCCTCGGCACATAGTTTCAAGATGTGCGACCTTTTTTTCGAGAGAGCAACACGCCTTTTCAAGATTGTAGCATCTTGAGATAAGTCTTCTTATGATGGTATCATCGGTTTTTAACATTTCGACAACAGGGCCGATTTTGCAAAAGCCTTCTACGACGAACACACCGATATCAGACTCCAGCTTAGGATGATATTCTTCGTTATGCAAGGAACTAAGCGGTATTTTAACTTCTCCGTTATTTACCTCAAACATTGAGTTCCCAAGCTTGATAACGCCAAAGCATTTTGGGGTGAATATCATATGTAGTACGTTCTTGCCATCATCGTCGATAGCTACCCATTCGGCAGTACCGTGTGAAGTTTCATAGCGTATTTTCATTACTTATCCACCTCCTTCTCGCTATTGAGAGATTCTATTTTTCTCTTCAACTCGTCAAGTTCACTGTAGATGGATATCATATGGTTTAATAGACTTTTTCCAAAAAAGCTGAAATACGTGGCAAAAGCTCCGGTTTGCATATCTTCAAAAAGCGAGTGCAGAGTGTGTCCGTCTTTTATTCCGCTTGGAATGGCTGAAGCGATCGAATCCTCTCCGTAACTTGAGACGTCGCTGACAAGTTTGTTGTACTGTTCTATAATGTATAGGGGGAGCTTATCGAATGCTTCCTTCATTTGTGCCGCGCCGTATCCCTTTCCTCCGAGAGAACGAGGTGCTGTGGGACGAGTTGGGAGAGAGGATATCATTATATCGGCAATGTCGGAATTCAGTATTTTTTTAGCGTTCATATTTTTGTCCTTTCTTAAATGCAAGAGGTGTTTGCGCTCGGTGCAATGAGGTTTCACATTGCGTGCAAGTGTGCATTATTATCCCCCCTGCTTAGATGTTGTTTTTAATATTGCCTTTTATGGTATAACGATAACTTATTGAGTAGACAGATAATGGTGAGGCAAATTTGTCACATGATAGTATTACTTGCTTCTCAATCCAGCGCTTCTCCTTTTCCGGGAGTGCCGTTGCGAGGTAGCGGGGGACGTTCCATGGCATATCCGAGAAGTCAAAGTCATCAAAGCTTGTACCTGCTGTTGGGAAGCTGCTGATATGTACAGAATCTTGACTGTCTGTTACAATGTCGCATTTAATACTGTTTGCAGCATAGCTCTTGGCCTTTACGATCAGGGAGTTTTTTACTGTGTTTTTTGTTAGGTGAGGTATGCCGCAATCGTCGAGCGAGGTCTTTATAACATACTTTGCGGGGTGGTGGTCAAAGCTGTAGTAGTAGGGGTGTATTCTGTTACCCATGAGAGCAGCATATTCCACCTCGTCATATTCATCGGAATCCATAACACTTTGTGGAGCAACACCGCGCATATCATTGTTAAAAACACAAATGTGACCGTTTTCTGTTGCAAAGAAAAGTAAATTGTCATATGAGATAAACACGGTGGCAGGATGAAAGTCACCGCCAATATATTCTTCGGTCAATTCAATGGCATACTTGTTTTGGTTTTCCATTACATAAAAGTATGCTTGTCCGTTTATCGCAACGCTATAGATGCAATCACTTACAACCACCTCTCCGGCGAGAGTCGGATGAGATAGAAATCCCGACGGTGGATTTTTTGAGTATCTGAAGAGCAGTTCGTCATCGATATATCCACCAATATCCGTAAGATAAAACCACTCGTATTCTCGTGCGCCGGTTGGGTGTGAGAATATCGATCGTGAGTCAGCTAAAAAGATTTTTCCATTGACACCCACAACGAGATATCCGAGCCACTCACACAAAGATGCTTTTGATAAATCTTCTTTAAGTAAAGCATAATTTACATTATGCGATCTACAGACAACATTTCGTTGATAGTTGATGTTTTCGCTGTTGAGAGCCATCAATCCGTCCTTTGTTAAAAACACAGGGTCGTCAAGGAAGGAGAGAGAGACACCGGTTGAACATATTCCTGAGTGGACGTATGCGACGGGGTATATCGTATGTACCGCGCCTTGATCCACCGCCTCCTTCTTGTGGTAGAAGATGCTTCCTGAACCATCGTCTCCTTCTTTGAATACTGCGAGCATGTCTCTGACAGCGAGGAGTGATTTGACTTTATACCGTCCGCTGCCGTCATTGAAGTAGTTGTATACACCCACATACATTTCCTTTTCGTGATTGTCTTTTGGCATTTCGGTGTAAAAGACTGTGTTGGGAAAATTCGGGTTTCCGCTTAAGAATACTCTATTGTCAAATACCTCGGCTATTGTGCATCCGGCTATTGCTGCGTATGATGTACAAGGGGTAAGAGCCGACATTTCCTCAGACCACTCATCCGAAAGGGGAGCGAGTGTTCCCTTTATTTCAACCTTGACGTTCGTGACGTCTACAAGACTTGCGAATTTCACGGTTACGCTTTTCACATATTCACCTTCGTATCTCGGCTCGTATTCCGCTTCTTCACCGTTAAGTGTTACATATTCAACATCATCAACCTTTCCGTTCAAGGGCAGTGTTATACATAATTGATCGTATGTGGTGTTGTATGAAATGCTTTTTTGAGTGATTATATCTTTACCATCTATGAGATTTAACTCCTCGCTGCTGAGCTCGTAGTTTATACATGTGAGTGACGGGCAGGCTGAAAACGCTGCAGCACCCACGTATGATAGTCCCGCACTGAGATATAGCGAGTTAAGCTTCGCACAATTGTAAAACGCCTTTTCTCCTATATGTGTGACTGTGGATGACGTTACTACCGTGGTGAGATTTGTACATCCTGCAAAGGCCTTGTCACCGATTTTTGTCATACCGTCGGGTAGATATATTTCTTTTAGGTTCTGGTTGTTTTCAAATGCGTGGCTATCTACGGAAACGACCTTGTAGCTTATGCCGGACATATTCACGTAGGCGGGTATATAAATTTGATCATCGGAGTCGTCTTTTATACCCTTGACTGTGCAGAGATTGAGAATGGGATCTGTGATGCCGTATTTAACACCGTCCGATGCGTGCAGATATACCTTAGGATCTACAAGATAGTATTCCTCCTTAAAATCCTCTATGAGAAGGTTTCTCTGCTCATATGGTTCGCCGGAGACATGAGTGGTCGGTATATACGGATAGATGCCGTCCTGACCAATAGTACTGCATTCTCCGTCTTCATTTATGCAGTATATCGTGCTGCCGTCCATAATGTAGA
This sequence comes from Eubacteriales bacterium, assembly GCA_045634385.1. Lineage (GTDB taxonomy): Bacteria > Bacillota > Clostridia > Oscillospirales > CAG-272 > UBA1740. The sequence goes on from JAZRAE010000084.1 coordinate 17,634, forward strand.
GATTTCGGCCGTATTCAAATCCGAAGCTCTTTGTATCCTCAAGCGTGGCAATCTCTTCTCCATAGGTATCTTCCAAGTAAATATCCGACACGGGGTGGCGCATAAGCTTGTTTGCGACGTGTGCAATTATATAATCCTCACCGCCCGATGAGGAATGCATGTAAAACAGAGAATGTATCGGCTCTTCATAATGAGCAAAGCATCTAAAGCCGGGTACACTCTCAATTACGTCTGCTCCATCACCATCGTAATCCTTATACACGTTTTGTGCATAAGCGAGTCTGTCTGATGATGTAATTGATGAGCTGCCGTTTAGCTCAACACCGCGAAACCCTTTGTAAACTTTTGTGTATTCCGCGGTAGAGTAGATCAGATTTCTGTATCTGTTAGCCATCACGCCCACCCGTTAACGCGGTATTCCGCATCTATCCTATCGGTAGAGTATCTCTTTATGTTTGCAACAAGATCACGGTACAGGCTCATGTAATACTGCGCCTTTGCCGCATCGTCATCAAGCCACATAAATGAGGCGGTTAAAAGTGGCAGAAGCTGAACACATTCGTTTGAAATATCAATAGGAATATTTTTTGTATCCGCAGAGATGGGCGTTGGAGTTCTGTGATACGTGATGTACATTTTTCCTCTAAAATCATAGGGAACAATTATTCTACCGCCTTCGAGCTTGACCGATTCTATCTCGTTTCCATATTCGTCGTACGGCTTTTTTGAAAAGGAATGGAAGTCTCGACACCAGTCTGCAGGATAAAGCTCTCTGTACGGAGTGTATTCCGGAATATCCGGTGTGTTATTGCTTATCACGTCCTTGAAAACAACGAGGTTGCTAATTGTAAAATAAAAATCACCCGAGAAGGTGATGTTTCCTTCTCCGAAAACATATTGCTTAGTTATTTGATCTTTGATGGAGAGGGGCACAGTGTTAGAACCTGTACGATCTGTAATTATGCACGTCCCCCTGCCGGAGGATCTAAACGAAATGGATTTTCCGTTGAAGGGGATGGTGATAACAGATCCCGATGTGTGTTCAATGAACTCTCGCACAAGTTCAATTCTCGGTCCGCTAAAGACAACTATTGCGGTTTTGGATACGGGCCTGTCTGTATATATGAGCGAGAGGGCGCGGTTTGCAGAATCTACAAAGAGGCTTTCATCCTCAATGTAGTTTTCAAATCCCAAATGCGCCACGTGAGTTTTTAATTCGTTAAAATACATATACGGTCCTTTCTTTAAAATTTGGCGGGATGAACGTTCCGGTCTTGCGTAGCATAATGGATTTTTAAGCGCTCGATTCCCGCCGACAGATTATCACACGAATGAAGTCGGAAAAGTATCCTAATTCAAAAGGCAGATAGGTAAGAGCGAAGGCATTAAAGCCTTTTTAGAGTGTTAAATTTTATTCTATCTGCCTAACCGTGTAATTTTTCAGCTATCAGAGTTGTGTTGAAGAGTCATGTGCCGTAGCAGAATCCACCGCGAGAAGAATGTGCTTGTAATTACCGAAGCCTACACCGAATCGGCATCTGCCGTTCCAGTAATAGTTTCCGGTGTGATGATCAACCCAGTTGGATACCGTGAGAGGAATTCTGTTGAAGAACATATTGCCCGCAAGATTCTTGTTTGCCTCGCTTGACATAATCATAATTCTGTTGTCGGTAGGCTGCCAGTTGGGTAGAATTATCACGTTCCAGTTGCCAAAGTGGAGGTTTATATCGTTGTAACCGTTGCCGAGTGCACCGTCACTACCGCATACCTTCTTAACTATTTGTTCGATCTTAGGTTTGTTGCCCGGGAGAATTATGGTATCTGCGGTGTAGCCGAGTGCCTCACCGTTTTCATCCTTCATGTTTCTGAGCTTTACGGAAAGCTCGGCGAGAGATTCCTCAAAGACACTTGTAGACAGCACTCTTGAGTCCGAAGTACCGGTTGCAAAGATATCACCGTAGTAGTAATTTGACTGCGTGCCGTTTGTACCCGATCCGCCGCCCCATGTGTGTGTTGAAGAGAAGAGCGGGAGATTATCCGAGGTCGTTAGATCAATTGAAGAGCCGGCAAATGTACAGGAAGTTGCGGTTGCGTTTACAAGTGCCGCTTCACAGAGCTTGTTCATTGTCTTGTAGTAGGCTCTTGCAAAGTTTTCTGCTCTGCGTTTTGCATCTATTGCCAGACCATAGTTGCAGTCTTCCACCATCTCTGCGGTTACGATAAACTCCTTCATATACTGAATATGCTCGATGAATTTTGTTCCGGTTTCGGATACGGTGTCACTTTCAGCACCGCTTCCTTCGACAACGGACTTGAAGATACCGAACTCGTTCTGGGTAACTATTGTTTCACCGAACTTGTTACTTTTTTCTACGTTGAAGAGCCAGTCGCGTATGCCGCCCTTCCTGCTGAGAATGTCGCTTTCGTTTTCGATTACCATTTTGATAGGAAGCTGTATCTTACCGAAGGCGGCATTATTTACAGTTGAATTTTTAGAATAAATTATCATATTTATCTCCTTTAAAATTTATTTGCGGAACTTGACGTAGACCATTTTCTGATCGTCCTCGATCTGAACAATTCTGCCTTTTCCGCTTGAGTTATATGTTACCGAGTCCATTTTTGTTTTACCGGTTGCAAGACCGACAGACATTCCTATCTGAGGTGTCGTTGTGCCTGTGTATTCAACCTTGAAGATCATATCCTCGGTAACGAGCATAGCGTCAATTTGTTTTCTTGCCTCATCGATATTTCCCGTTAGAGAAATGTAATCGGGCATTGCCGTTCCGGATGCTAATGTTGCAATTCCGTTAGTGCAGGTAAGAGCGCAACCCGGAGCAATTACAAGAGATTCCGAGTAGTTGAGCTTTGAAATCTCGCACTGATTATTTCCGTTTAATACTTTTACGAGTCTGAACAATGTTTTACCCCTTTCTTGTTTACTTAGTTACCTTTTTATAAAGGCGTTGTATATCCGAATCGTTAAGACCGGGGAAAAGCTCTCTGGCAGTTGCCAGCTCATACTGTGTCATCATATCTGTGGGAGCTGCTGCACTTCTTCCGTGAGCACTTTTCAAATGTGCACGAGTATCTTGAGTTTTTCTCTTCGCCGTCGCCATATAAGCCTCTGTGGGTGACAAACCGAGGTCGCGTAAAGCTGCATATCGCAATGGATTGTTAAGCTCGGTGATTTCTGTAATATCTCTGAGTTCGGGGAATTCTGCCTTGAGTGCGGCAATATCGCTTTTAATAACTGCCTCGTAATCGATTGCCTCGTCGTGCTTTGTTTCTTCCGGTTCGGCGAATGTCTCTTCGACCTTACCATCCATACCCGGCATATCTGTGGATTTTGCGTCCTCGTCAGCGAGGGTTACTATCTCGTCTGTGCTGTAAGCGGCTTCCATCATTCCTTGCCTCCCTTGCATCTTAGATCGTCATTACCTTTAATTATTCTGCATTTCGGTTCGTTTTGCGGCTTGACGGGTGCCGTAATTTTACCCAAACCGAGATTTCGGTAGGGCGCGCTGTTATCGATTGTTATCTTGGGTTTCTTATTCATATTATTTTCCTTTCTGATTAGGTTTCTTAGTGCGTTCTTTGCTCAAGAAAATCAAGGTAATCCTTGGATATGGTTCCGTAGTATCTCAAAAGCTCGCTTACCTCATTTGCCAATGCATTGGAATCGTCCTCCGAGACACCCATTTTTAGAGCGAGCATTTTTGCCCCCTCACTGTCGAGTCCAAGGCTTGCCGTCTGTTCGAGAATTTTGTTGAAGACCTTTTGCTTAGTTACCTCGTAAGCACTTTGGCCAACAAATTCGGCATCCTCCTTTGAAAGGCCCGCACTTATTCCGTAGGCTACCGCGGTGTTAAGATCCACGACGTCATTGCTTATAAGATGCGACATTACGCTCTTTTTAAGGCCTGACGTTTTGTCAGCGTAATTGTCGAGATATGACGCATATGACGTCATCGCCTTTGTGCGGTTTTCGCCGTATTGCTTTTCGAGTGATTTGAGTCCTGATTTAAATGAGCTTTTAGCTATATTGTCAATATAATCGGAATATCCACTGTTTTGCAAACCTTTGTTATTAATTTTACGCATGTTCTCGCCGTAAGAGGATAATGCACGCTTGGATGATGCATAGAGCGATCCGACAGCGTCGGAATAACTTTTAGCATCTTCGAGTCCGTTTTTGTGTTTATAGAGATCGAATGAGTCAGCCGATCCTATCGTACTGTTTGAACCGAGATATTTCTTAACAAGCTCTTCGAGTGTATTTACTTTACTCATAAAGTTATGCCTCCTGTACCTACGTCTATATCTGAAAAGTACTCCACGTTTTCTCTTGCATATGGGTAGTGTGCTCTTTCTTGGCATTGCCAGTAGCGGAGCAGAGTAGCGGGGCTTCCCGGATCTCCGAGAGTGCCCGCCTTCAAATTTTCGAGATTTCTTTGCCAAAGCGATTCTCTTTGATATTCGTTTCCGCCATTAAGATCTACCGAGAATAGATAAGCATCATCATAGAAGTGGCAATCCCTTCTTGGATCGTATTCTATAAAGTCATATCTTGAAAATTCCGTTTCATGTATTCTGCCGTATGCATCCTTGTATGAGAGGGTTCTTGGCTCATCTGCAAAGGCAAGATAGAGCGAAAAGATGATCTTATCTATTCTTGCGTAAACGGTATGCTTCATCTTTTTCTTTGATAAGAGTCTTCCGGATGCTTGATTGATTCTCAGTTGCTTTGCATAACCTGATTCGGCATATACTCCTGTGTCAACACCCTGAAATGCATCGGATATACCAATAACTCTTTTGGCGTGGTCGTAAAGTCTTTCTGCCTCGGCAATATCTTGAGATATGTCGGGGGTCGTGTCAACTTTTCCATACTGCGCGGTGCTTTCTCCCGGCTTCATTTTGATAACCTGGCCAAAGACTGAGTTGTTCAAGGATATGCTCGCGTCCTCAGGTACTATGGGAGTAATACCTGCACGAAGAAGTTTTTTCAGTATCCTTGATTCCACCTTGTTTATCGCTTGCTGTTCGGGCCTTATGTAGTCGCAGTCAGACTGTCCGAACAACTGCTTTTCTGCCGAAGTATTCTTTCTGATAGCTATAGGAAAGAGCTTTGGAACATAGTAGGGAATATTGACAACTCGCATTTCGTTTTGGCTATGGATGATTTGCTCACTTTCAACCTCTGTCATTACGATCTTTTTATTTTTGCAACGGCAGACTTCCTCATCCTCGCCGCATAAGGTGCAGACCTTTTTCTTTCTTCTGTAGTATTTTGGAAGGTCGGAAAGGGTAAGATCACCCGAGAAGATAAATCTGCCTATCTCCCCGTCTTCGTCGCGGTAGAAACAGGTTACTACCTTAACAGTATCCGATACGTCCGATCCGCCGTCGTACTCGTACTCAAAGTCGGCAAATGCTGTTTTTTCCTCGGATATGCCGTACGTTCTTGTTAGCTCGCTTCTTGTTGTAACAAACTTTAAGAAACAGTACTCCATATCGTCGATATCGTATATATTAGGTTGAGGTACAAAGTCACAGGGTGAAAGACATTCAACCTTCACACCGCCGATCTCACCCATATATTCGGACGTATTGTCCCAGTCAATATACCACACGCTGCCGCCATAGATGTAGGTGTACCTTTCGTCTATATCATTCATTTCGTCGAAAGGCAGACGCTTTCTTATCGATCTTAACAGCCTTTCTATCGATGTGGCATTCTTTCCTCGCTTCTCACTGTATGAGGTAGCATCCGTCTTTGGGGATGGGATATCGGAGCTTACCTGACTTTCCACTATCTCGTAGGTGATGTTTCTGACTGTAATTGCCGCCTCGTCTGAGCCGTCGATCTCCGTCGAGCCTTTGTACTGTCGCATGGCTCGATCAAAGTCCTCAAGCTTCGAGGCGTAAGCGTTTTCGGCGCACGTATAAAGAGTTTTGAAGAACTCCAGCTTTAGCGCCTCGTTTTTGTTTTCAATTTTCACTGCGGTTCTCCGTATTTTTGTTTGAGATATTTTTTGCCTCCCTCGTCTGCGGCGTCATAATCCTCCCACATATCCCTCGTCCACGTAGAACGTTTAGCTACAACCTTCTTTTCGTTGGGACGAGTGTGAAAAATGGCAAAGCCTCGCAGAGCATCGGGGGCGTGTGTGATTTCGTGGGGCTCGTTTGCGCAATCCGTAGGCCTGATTTTATCCACAGTAAGTGCGGGAAGGCACTTGATCAACTCGCTGCAGTTTTTGAAGATCTTAAGCCTTATCCCCGCGCCCGTGTCACATAAAAGCTCCTTTATTGCCAGCCATCCGCACTCTCTGTCGTTAGAAGTTTTGGTAAAGGTAACGCCAAATTCGTGGAATAGGCTTGCCTTTGTTTTGCCCGACTCCTGTGTTCTTGCGAATAGGTCGGGCGGAGCCAGCGTTGCGTATATATCTTCGCCTGTCGGAGTTCTGTCGGTTATTGCCTTTGCCGCGGTGCTTATCGGTAATCCCGATTCACAAAATTCGCGGTATACGTAAGAACGCTCATCTGGTGATACGGCTATCCATAATACTGCCAAACGGTCAAGACCGTAGTCGATAGTCCTGTATTTTCTCCATCCCGGCGGTATTTCAAAGGGCTCACACACGTGCTTTTCTGTTGAAAACTCGGTAAAATACTGTCCCTCAAAAATGTTGCAATCTCTGTAGAGTAGGTCTTTTCTCTCCCATTCGGGCAGAGCCTCAAGACGCAGTTTGTAGTTTGGATCGCTATTTGTAAGAAATCCGTTGTCCCCGAGCAGAGAAGGGAGAAACACGCGCGTCATTTCTCCCTCGCCGACGAATGTTTCTCCGCTTGGGGATGGATCGATAAATCTTTTTTTAACCCAGGAATGCCCCACGCCCCCGGGGTTAGTGGAGGATTTGATCTGTTTTGGAAAGGCGTTTGCACCTCTCACTCTCGAAATCAAATATACGTATTGCATTTCGGTGAAATGCGTCAGCTCGTCAAATCTTATAAGATCATATTCCGCGCTTTGGTATTGATAAACGTCATTTTCGTTAGCACAGTATCCAAAGTCAATGCACGAGCCGTTCTTGAATCTGCCTGTATGACTTGATGAATTGAAGGAGTATATCTCTTTTGGATATAGACCGAGACTTGTGCGTATCAAGGATTTATCAAGCTCTGCAAAGGTACGCCTTAGGATCAGCTGCTTTGATCCGGGATATTTTAGTGCGAAAAGCAAAGCATCCACGATTTGTCCGTAGGATTTTCCGCCGCCGGCAGCCCCGCCGAACAGCACCTCGTTTTCTCTTGCATCTATGAATTTCTTTTGCTTTTTCGTTACCTTTAGATCAAGCCTCATCGCCTATCACCTCAAGTGTTACTTGTATTTCCTTGTCAGTATCTATGTCCTTGTCACCCATACCGAACTCCGAGGTTAAGATAAACTTTGTAAATGAAGAGTCAAACCGTTTTACCAGCCCATTGTCAATCAGATAATCTCTGCGGATTTCGCTGCACTCTTGGTAAGCCCTCTCAAATTCATTTTTTTCTCTAAACCCTTCGATGTCGGATAGCGTTGCCCCGATACTTCTCGCAAATTTTGAGAAGCTTGGAGCTCCGGGTCCCTCATATCCGTGGAAAAATGTATATAGCCTCCTTGGAAGATCGCTTGTATATTTCGAATGATTTTTCTTCATATGTCTTATCCTCCTGCCAATGCGGTTTTGTCGCGGGAGCATTGAAAAATGTTCGCTTTGCTCCTATATCCTTTGGCTCTATAGCACCTCGGGATTTCTCAACGTTCATGACTCGTTGAGGCGTCATTTTCTCATCGGCAAGACCATTATACCTCACCCCGTGTGAAAAGTAAGTAGAGTACCAATCCAAAAAAACAGTACGCTCAGTTTCTGACTTTTGTCAAAATAGCACAAAAAAAGCCCCCTTTTTAGGGGGTCGAAAAACGGTAAGGTTATTATGCGCTGTTTTTGTAGTTCTTGTTGTGTTGTGCAAAAGGGAAAAGAGTAAGAACGAGTGTTGCCCATTCTTACTCTTTGGCGTGTGTTTTTTAAAGAGTTACATAACTAATTCGTAAAGCTCAAGAAGTTCTTCTTCGATCTTTACCTTTTCTTCTTCTATCTCAGCGGCTCTTACGTAGTTGGATGCCGCGTCGCCAAACAGCTCTTCTTCAAGCTCCAAAAGCTTGCCTTCAAGCTCGGGGATTCGTTGCTTCGCTTTTTCCACTCTTTTCTCTTCCGAGCGGCGCTTGGCGTTTTCGCGCTTTCTTTCCTCATAATCTGCCTTTGAGTCAGAGGTTTTTATTACGGCGCTTGTTGCTGCATTTCTTTCCTTTATTATCTGACGCATACGCATATATTCGGAGAATGCATCATCGTAGCTCTCAAGCTCATAGTCGCGCATCCCCTTGTCACTTGTCGGATCAAGCTCTATGATTCTCGTTGCTACCTTATTAATAAAGTATCTGTCGTGAGACACCGCGATAATCGTGCCGGGGAAGGCTATGAGCGAACTTTCGAGCGCCTCGCACGATCCTATGTCAAGATGGTTGGTTGGCTCGTCCATTATCAAGAGGTTAACCTTCTTTAAGATAAGCTTTGCCAAAGTGAGTCTTGCTCTTTCTCCACCCGATAGTGTAGATATTTTTTTATCAATATCGTCTGCGCCAAAGAGGAACAGAGCAAGGGTGCTGCGAAGCTCGAGATCTTTTTTCTCGGGGTATTCGTCGTGCATTTCCTCAAATACGGTCTTTGAGTCGTCAAGACCTCTGTTCTCCTGATCGTAGTAGCCTATCTTTATATTATATCCGAGTGTGATGCGTCCCTCTTTGGGTACAAGCATCGAGTTCATCAGCTTCATAAGAGTGGATTTGCCCGAGCCGTTAGGACCGAGGAACATCACTCTCTCATCCTTTCTTATAAGGAAGGAAAGATTCCTGATAAGCGGCTTTGTTCCGTAGTCGAAGGTCAGCTCCTTGACTTCCATTACGTCGCCTGCGCTCTCCTCCTCTGCGGTAAATCTTACACGGATATCCTTTGGAGCCTTTGGTGCAAGCTCTACAAGCTCCATTCTTGCGAGTTGTTTTTCCTTGGAGCGTATCGTCACGAAATTGTGCTCGCGGTTACATCTGCGCTGAAATTCTATATTTGCCTTAATTCTGGCAATTTCCTTTTGCTGCTCTTTGTATCTCTTTTCGAGTGAAGCCGCCTCTGCCTCTTGCTGATCCTTACACTGCGAGTATGAGCCGTGGAAGAGTCTTGCCTTTGTATATTGTATATGAAGCGTTTTATTTGTCGTGCGGTCGAGAAAGTATCTGTCGTGCGAGATTATCAGCACCGTCTTTTTGTAGGATGCTATATATCCCTCAAGCCATTCGAGCGCATCGATATCAAGGTGGTTTGTCGGCTCATCGAGCATAAGGATATCAGGCTCGGTTGCAAGCAGACGCGCAAGTGCCAATCGTGTATACTGTCCGCCCGAGAGGGTGCGGATTCTTTGGTTGATTAGTCCTTCTTCGAAGCCGAGTCGCATCAGCATTCCGCGACAACGCGAGCGAAATTCAAGTCCGCCATCCTCGGAGAATTTTCTGCTCTGCTCGTTGAGCCTGTTTGTCAACTCCGCGACCATATCGTGATCACCCTTGTTTGCCGCTTGTGCAAGTAGGGTTTCGGTTCTCGTTATAGCCGATTCAAGCTCAAGAAGCTCGGGGAACGCCGTATACATATATTCAAGGCAGGTCACCTCGCCCGGCAGGGCGGTAAGGTCGGGGTTTTGTTCAAGCATACCGACCGTGTGTCCTTTTTGAATGTATACCGCTCCCGAGTCAGGATCGTTTACTCCTGCTATAATACGGAACAAAGACGTCTTACCCGCTCCGTTTACACCGATAATGCCGACTCTGTCACCGTCGTTCACCGCGAAGGATATATCTTTTAGAATTACGTCCGTGCCAAAGGCGAGCGAAATACTCTCTGTTGAAAGTGCAATCATTATATCTCCTTAACGCGCATAGCGCACTCGTGAAAATAAACAAGATATTTTCCATTTATAAAATCTTTCTACAATTGTACCATTTTTCATGTATTCTGTCAATAGTTCGTGTTACACGATATGGCAAAAAGTACAGAACTGAATATATTCAGTATAGATTGCATAAATATTCATTTTTGGTCGAATAAATTCGTTTTTCTCGAAAAATATTTTCGCGTATGCACAAAAAATAAAAGCTTTAAAATCCCAAAAATATCTATAGGTTTGTTTAATCTGCACAAATTTCAATTAATTTAAAACCGATATGAATAAAAATGCAACAAAAATGAATTATTTTTCAAAAAAGTGTTGACTTTATGCATTGATGGGTGTATAATAGTCACGTTCCAAAAAGCAAGGGATTGAAAAATCCCGAAGAAAAAGAAAGAAGGAAAATGAAATGAAAAAGATTATATCGCTTATTTTAGCTATGACTATGCTCCTTGGAGCAATGTTCGTTATGACGTCTTGCGACCTCTTCGGCGGCAATGACGAAGACCAGAAAATTTATGTACAGACCAATGCGTACTTCGCTCCCTTTGAATACTATGATGGCACAGAGATCGTAGGTGTTGACGTTGAGATCATGGAAATGGTTGGCGATAAGATGAACAAGAAGATCGTATGGCAGGACGGCGACTTCGGTATCATCATCGATACTGTTAAGGCAGGTGAGCTTGCAGATTGCGGCGCGGCAGGTCTTACTATTACTGATGAAAGAAAAGAAAAGGTTGATTTCTCCAACCCCTATTACACCTCTATTCAGTATGTTATTCTTCCTGCAGACTCTGACGTAGCAACCAAGACCGCTGACGGTGTTGAGTACATCGTTTGGGAGGCTCTCGCAGGTAAGACAATCGCTACACAGACCGATACAACCGGTTGGATCTATACTGATGGTGAAATTAACGCTACTGCAGACAACGATTACGGTTATGACGGCGTTCTTTACGGCACCGACACCAAGCACGAAGCTATGGATTCCGCTAACGTTGCAGCTGATGCGCTCGGCACTACCATTGATGCCATCATCGTTGATGAGCTTCCCGCAAAGTATATCGTAGCTAACAGCACAAAGGGCTTCACTTGCTATCCTCTCTACTACTCAGGTGCAGAGGGCGAGGCTGATTCTCCTGTTGAAGAGCAGTATGCTATCGCAGTAACAAAGGGTAACGACGAGCTTCTTGATGCTATCAACGCAGTTCTTGCAGAGCTTCTCATTAAAGGTGAGGACGGCAAGACCGAGATCGAGAAGATGGTTATGGAACACATGGGAATGAACTGATAAATAAATGAGAGAGAAAAAGAACCGCATCTACACGATGCAGTTCTTTTTCCACGTTTTGGAGAAAAGAAAAATATGGATTTTATTAAGAATGTTGGTGTTCTCTTAAGTAATGAAAAGTATATGGGAATGCTTTTTGAGGGACTTGGCAAGACTGTACTTGTTTCTGTATTTGCTGCTTTGCTCGGCCTTTTGCTTGGTACTGCGGTGGCTATGATCGGTATAGCAAGTGACAGTCCTTTAATGAAGATTCCCAAAATTTTATGTAAGATTTATGTCACCGTAATCAGAGGAACTCCGATGGCACTTCAGCTTTTTATAATGGCGTATACAGTGTTTGCAATCAGAGGATTTCCTAAGGAGATTACAGCTATTATAGCCTTTGGAATCAACTCGGGAGCGTATGTTTCCGAGAATATCAGAGCCGGTATTCTTTCTGTCGATATAGGACAAACCGAGGCAGGCCGTGCGCTTGGCCTTAATGGTAGAGTAACCATGATGAAGATTGTTATCCCACAGGCAATTAAAAATGTTATTCCGGCTATCGGCAATGAGTTGATAGCGTTGATTAAAGAAACGTCTATTGTAAGTATGATCGGCATGTACGATCTTACCCAGGCTGCAAAAGTTATTGGTGCAGGTAACAATATGGCAAGTTATATTGTTCCTATGAGTGTGGCAGCTTGTTTCTACCTTGCGATAGTTTATACTCTCACATTTGCAATAAAAAAGATCGAAGGAAGGTTGAGAGCCGGTGATAAGCGTTAAGAATATAATTAAGATATTTGAGGATGGTGTATCAGTACTCAATGGTATTGATTGCGAAATTAAAGATGGCGAGGTCGTTGCAATAATCGGTCCTTCCGGCAGTGGAAAGTCTACCTTTTTACGTTGTATGAATCTCCTCTCCGTACCCACTTACGGTGAAGTATGGCTTGATGATAAGATGCTTACTCCTGTAGATCCCTATCTTCATCGCGAAGTAATTGAGGCATCTAATACGTATAAAAAGCTTGTATCAGGCGGAATGGACGGCGATGAAGCTATTAAAAAAATAAAGGCAGAGGATTTACTTAAAGAAAAGTTTGCCACAGCGGAGGGCAAGGAATACAAATTAAAGATGAAGGAGATTTTTAATAACAACCATATTGATATAAATGAAGCAAGACAAAATATGGGCATGGTATTCCAACACTTTAATCTCTTTAATAATCTTACGGTAATGGAAAACCTCACTCTTGCTCCTGTGGAGCTTAAGATAAAGAGTAAGCCGGAAGCTGAAAAAAGAGCAATGGAGCTTTTAAAACGTATTGGTCTTGAAGAAAAGGCTAACGTTTACCCCTCGACTTTATCCGGTGGTCAGAAGCAGAGAATAGCAATAGTTCGCGCTCTTGCGATGGATCCCAAGGTTATGCTCTTTGACGAGCCTACCTCGGCACTTGACCCTGAGATGGTAGGTGAGGTACTTGATCTTATGAAGCAGCTTGCCAACGAAGGTATGACGATGGTTATCGTTACACATGAGATGGGATTTGCACGTGAGGTTGCAGACCGAGTTCTCTTTGTAGATGAAGGAAAGATCAAGGAAGAGGGTACACCCGCAGAGGTGTTTGAAAATCCCAAGAATCCAAGACTTAAGGAGTTCCTTTCCAAGGTTCTTTAAGTAAAAAAATGACACGGTTAACCACTAAAGCTGGGTACCGTGTCATTTTTTGCTTTATTTGTTCTTGCTTCTTAATGCTTCAACTGTGGCTAACAGAAGCTTGATATCATCATCCGAGAGATCGGATACGTCTATAGTTTTGTTTCTTTCTACACCCAAGAGATAATCTGTACTTACACGAAAGATGAGTGCCAGGTCCTTTAATACATCAGGCGAGGGGATGCGTTCGCTTAATTCATAGTATGAAACTACGGATTTGGTTATACCAAGCTTATCGGCTAATTGCCGTTGTGTCATACCCGATTGTTTTCGTAACTCTTTAAGCTTTTTGCCAAAATCAACCATAATAATACCTCCGTATAAATTTAGTTTACCAAAACAATATCCGCAATTGGTGGAATTATGTATTAAAATAGTTGAATTTTGTTTTGCATTGTGCTATTATTGAAGTGAACGAAAGGAGAGAATTTATGTACTTTGATAATATAAAGGAGAGCTTTTTAAACGTAGCTGCCTCTGAGGAAAAAGGGCTTGACGCGATATATGAATTGTCAGAGCAATGTAGGGAGCGACTCTACGAGGTTTTAGATGAGGATGGAATTTTAATACTCGAAAAATATATCCTATGCCTTGATCTGTTAAATAAAGGCTGCGATTTTTTTCATCCAACTACAATTGATAAAAAATGATGATTGGCATTTTGCCGATAATAGAAATGACACGGTACCCCATTTAAACGGAGCACCGTGTCATTTCTATACTATATTATTCTTTTATTCAGCTGCTGCCTCGGATATTTCACCAACGATATGGGTGTGAGAAACGATCCACTGCTGCATCTTAATGGAAAGCCAGAAGCCGTAAATACCAAAGGTTACAATGGTAAGAAGGAACCACTTAATGTAGTTGCCGAACAACTGCATGCCTGTGCCGTCAAAGTGAAGCTGCTTTCCGTCAACGATGGTGTGATTGGTGAGCCAACGCTGATACATACATACTGCCCAGGGAAGAGCAATTCCGAAGGTACAGCTGGCAATAATACAGCTGAAAACGCTGATACCAATCATTTCGATAATTCCGCCGGTAAACTTAGATTTCATAATGCTAAACCTCCAAATGTTTTTTGTGGAACTACCTGCATTATAACAGTATTTGCGTTTTGTGTCAATAGCAATTTGATATCTTTATACAATCAAACTGAAAACAAACTTTGTATAATGTATAAAATAGACAAAGAAATAGCAAAAAACACCTCTGCAATCTAAAACTGCAGAGGCGTTTTGTTTATCCGAAAATAATATGAATTAAGGCTGCAAGAAGAACGGTAGCAATTACACCGAGCGCAGTACCCACTCCTGCTGCCCGTGACATAGGCTTCGATCTTTTTCTGTAATACAAGCACATCACTATACCCGCAATAGGTATTAAAAATGACAAAGCACCAATAGCGAAATTCACATAATCAAAAGAACCGATTTTAGTATTTACGATCGATCCGCAGTCATAACATATAAGTGCTTTATCGCCAAGCTCACGATTGCAATTCGGACATTTTTTCATACTGCTTACTCCTGCTTATATTTTGGACTTGATCATTTCATTGATTCTCTCGCGGATAGCAAGCATAGTTGCTTCTGTCTTTGCACAGACGTTGAATGCGAGCGTCTCACCCATAATCTTTTCTATCTCGGCGACAACTTCTTCCTTGGAGTACAGGATTTCGCAAAGCTTCATCGCTCTCATATCTTGGAGTGCATCGTGGAATACTGCTATTCTGAGCGACTCATATACCTGCCCATGAGGCGCGGGGTATACGGAATATGTATCACCTGCGGGTACCCAATGTTCACCGGATGCATCGGTGTATGGCTCTGCCTCATCAACTGAGAACTGATTGTTGTAGAAGTTGTAGCCCCACTGAAGAAAGCCAACGATATCATACTTGTACATCTGCATACCGATGGAACGGTTACGCCAGGAGGGCATAGCTAAGAGTCTGTTTGACACGCCTATACACTGACCGCAACAGTAGTAGGTCCAAAGGCCGGGAACATTGTTTTCAATAAACGGCTTTATATGATCGTTACAGGGAATCGGAGTATCCACAATGCCCATCTTCCAGAAGTCGTAGTCAGAGAGAGCATCCATGATTACGTAACCTTCAAGAAGATCGGAAATAGAGTTCTTCGCCGCACGGTAGGATTCAAGATGATCAATCTGAGGCTCATCTGAAACGTGGAAGAAGCAACGCTTGTCGTTTCCGCTCTTCTTCATATGTTCAAGGAAAGCCGGAATAAACGTACGGAGGAATCTAACGTACTCATCCGAGGTAGCATCTGTCTCCCAACCAAAGATCTTCTTGTACTCGCCGTCAACGGTAGCCATGATCTTAGGAGCATGCTTTGCACCCCATTGTGTGAAGAGATGCGCGATCTCAAAGTACTTTATTCCAATCCTGTCACACATAGCAACCCATCTGTCAACGAGGTCGAAGTTGAAAGAGTATTTCCCGTTTTCAACCGTTACGGCAACGAGCTGGTTTGTGAGTCTTTCACCGCCAACCTGTGTGTCGAGCGGAGGGGTAAAGGTAGGGGTGAGAAGAAGGTTGATACCGTTCTTATGTGCCACCCGTGCGAAGTTTTCGACGATTTCCCAGTGCTTTTCGCTCCAAACAGGGACGTCATAGTAGTTTGCAAGGCAGTCGCAATGGAACCACTGAGTGAGAATAAGCTTTTGCTCGGGAAGTATAGCGTTGATAACGTCAACGGTGAGTACTTCCGTACTACCAACAACACCTGCATCATTGATCATTTCGATCTTCAGCTCGCTTGCTCCAATCTCACTTGCATCAATGGGGATGTTAATATCAATCCAAAGGGATGTAGGCAGAGTTGTTTTTGCAATAGTCTTTCCGCCGTAGTGAAGCGGGCGGAGAACGTCCGGGTAGAGTCCGGGGGTTGTGCGCTCGAAGTATTCGTCGCTGTTACCCGGCACGATTGGGAGCTCAACGCCAACGTTCTTAACTTCTCTTACGCTTACGTATTTTGCAAGCTCACCTGAAAACTTCGGTGTAAACATTTCTCTGTACATATACATATTGTCGCCTTCATCCATAACTCTTATATGTACGAGCTGGAAGGAAACTCTCTCGCCCTTAAGTACAGACAGCTTTTCTATGGACTTAAGGGAGTCGATAGAGCTGTCGGTAAATACTCTTGAAAGCGAAGAAATAAGCTTGGTCTTTAACATTTTGTTTACCTCACAATATTATTGTTGATTGTCGAGAATATCAATAAGTTTTTTGAAATTGTCGGGGAGTTCACACTCAAACGTCATTCTTTTCTGTGTTTTAGGGTGAGTAAGAGAAAGGCGCTTTGCATGAAGCATCTGACCGTCAAACAGGGGGGCGTGTTGCTTTTCAAACAACGTTTTGGAGCTTGAATATACTTCGTCGCCAAGCAGAGCGTGCCCAAGATGCGACATATGCACGCGTATTTGATGAGTTCTGCCGGTTTCAAGCCTAAGCTTTAGGTACGTTATCTGACCGTAGCTCCTTATAACCTCATAATGTGTTACCGCCTCGCGTGCGCCATCACCATTCTTTATGACTGCCATTCTTTTACGGTCTATGGGGTGACGGCCAATAGGCAAATTAACCGTGCCCGTTTCTTCCTTGAATCCACCTCGCACAAGCGCGTGATATTCACGCTCAATACCGTGATAGCCAAGTTCCTCGGATAAAGCTCGGTGGGAGGCATCGTTTTTTGCCACTACGAGCAGTCCTGAGGTATCTTTGTCGATTCTGTGTACTATACCAGGGCGCATCACGCCTCCGATACCCGAAAGGCTGTCACGACAGTGATATAGCAGGGCGTTGACGAGCGTACCCGTGTAATTTCCCGGGGCAGGATGTACCACCATGCCCGAGGGTTTGTTTATGACTATAATATCCGAGTCTTCGTAAATAACGTTGAGGGGAATATTCTCCGGCTGTGCCTCATATTCCTCGACTTCGGGTAGAACAAGTTCCACCTCGTCCTTTTCTTTGACTTGGTACTTTTTCTCTGATTTTTCACCGTTTACCGTTACCGCGCCAGACTCGATAAGCTTCGCTGCCGCACTTCGTGACAGATCGGTGTTTTCAGCGAGATAGGCATCGAGCCGCTTTCTCGCATGTTGTTCTTCTACCGTATATTTCATTCCTCTGTGCCTTCGCCCGCAACGGTTTCATTTTCACAATCGGAAGTGTCGAGTGCGTCAGCCTCATCGGTTTCCAAATCAAGCACTGCGTTTTCTTCATCACAGCTTTCTGCACTTGAAGATGCCTTTGCCAAGGCTTCCTTTTTCATTTCTTCCTTCATTTCAAGGATGAGAGCAAGGGTGAGAAGTCCTGCGCCAATGCAAACAAAGGAGTCAGCCCCGTTGAATACGGCAAAATTGATAAGTCTGAAGTCAATGAAGTCTACAACGTAGTGCAAAGAAATGCGGTCTATCATATTTCCTATACCGCCCGAGACCATCATACCAAGAGCGATACCGGAGAGTCTTGACTCCGCGTGTCCGAGGAAGAGATAGGAGAGCATAACGACGATTGCTATTGTTGATATTGTATTAAATACCCAAGGTGCATCCTTAAGCATACCGAATGCCGCCCCTGTGTTTTCAACATACGTCAGGTTAAGAACCTGTACATCGCCTATTTTTATAAGCGGTACACTTGCTACCGGCATAAGGTATTTTATTGCGAGAAGCTTGGTTATTTGATCAATAATTATTCCACCCACAAGCACCGATACGTAGATGATGTAGTCGGTGAGGGTTCTTTTTTTGAATAGATCTTGAAGTTTCATATTGTTAGTTCCAAATCATTTTTAGATAATGGGTAAAAAGCTTAGCAAGAGCGAGACTGTTATGTACGCTATGAAAAACGGTGCATCTATCGGAGTCCTCTGAAATAGATTGAACTTTGCGCAAAGATATCTGAACGGTGTGACAAATATCTCGGTGAAAGTATAGCAGAAAATAAATATTTTGCTTCCTTCCATATCATAGGACGTCATACGGGATACCAGCTCCATTATCATTCTCGAAAACATAGCTAATGAGATCGCACTAAGCATAAGCGAAATTACCTTAGCAATTATATAGAAAACGGTTTCCATTATTAATCCTCCTTCATATCGAAAGTTCCGTACCGCATGTAGGAGGTGTCGGTACGGAACGAGGGTGAATTATTTTCCGACTGTGAATTGTCCGGTATTACATATCGGAGATGTCAACGTCGTTATGAGGCGTGATGATAAAGGTGCTGGGTGCAACTCTCTTGATCTCGCCGTCCTGGCAGTATGTAACTCCGTTAAGGAAGTCAAGCATTCTGTAAATTACGTGCTTGTCAAGCGCCTCAACGTTGAGTACTACGGTGCATCCGGAAAGAAGGTTGTCGGCTACGGTTCTTACCTCCTCGTATGACTCGGGACGGATAACCTTAAGCTCAACACCGTTAGAACGGTTATCGGATGTCTTTTCCACGGTAGTGTCAGCCTCTTTTACCTGAGGAGCAACAACCTCCGCTCTCTGAGTCTGCTCAAAAGGCTTGAACTCCATTTCATCTCTTTCAGCCTCTCTCTTGGCGAACTTTTCCATAAACTTTTCAAACATTTTCTTTATCTCCCTTCGTTTTTATCAAAAAGTTTTCTTCCGACTCGAATTAAGGTCGAGCCTTCCTCTATTGCTACGGCGTAGCTATTGCTCATACCCATGGAGAGTATGCCGTCATCAGCGAAGCCGTATACTTGGTTTATTCTGTCAAATATCTCCTTGGTAAGCTTGAAGTAAGGGCGCATAGCTTCGGCGTTATCGATAGCCGGACCCATAGTCATAATACCTCTGACCGATATACCGGGCAGTTCTCTCACTTTGAGAAAGAGAGCCTCAGCATCCTCGGGGAAGACACCGCTTTTGTTTTCTTCCTTTGCGCTGTTGATTTCTATCAGCACGGGTACTGTGATGCCGAGCTTTACCGCCTGACGGCTTATCTCCTCTGCAAGCTCGAGCTTACCTACGGAGTGTATAAGAGATGCTATATCGACAACAAGTTTTACCTTGTTGCGCTGCAGATTACCTATCTCGTGGAGTCTTGGTGTGTATCCGTTATCTCGGAGCAACTCACCGCGCCTTTTCAGCTCGCCGGGGCGGTTTTCTCCGATATCGGTAGCACCCGCATTTGCAAGAGCAATGAGCTCCTCGTCGCTTCCGCTTTTTGTTACAGCAACAAGAGTGATCTTCCTTCCGTAACGCGCTTCGTACTCACCAATCTCTTTCATCAAAAACTCATAGTTTTCTCTTATGTATCCGTATTCACTCATCTCGTATTACCTCTTGAGTATGACAGAACATACTTTTCTATTTAATATTATATCAAAGTATTTTTATATTTTCAAGTATTTTCGCGCATTTTATTTTTTTATTTTATGATATGTTTCACTTGACAAAATACCTCGCGTATATTATACTAATTATTAGAAACATTTAAAATGGTGAATTGTATGCCATTTTCATATATCATTTAAGGAGATATAGCTTTGCACGATAAAGTACTTGGAGCATCGCTCCCCTCGACACAGGCTCTTGCCTATCTTGGAGATGCTGCTTATTCGCTGTTTGTTAGGCGTATGCTCGTAGGTCGCGGACTCTCTAAATCGAAGGATCTTAACCGCGAAACGTTGAAATACGTTACTGCGGAGGCGCAGGCGGCAATGTACAGAAAAATTGAATATTTACTTCTCGAAGATGAGAGGGAGGTTTTTAAGAGAGCGGCTAATTCCACCCATCTTAACAGGCCTAAGCACGCTAGCGTTACCGACTACAGATATGCCACGGGATTTGAGGCTGTAATAGGTATGCTTGTGTGGATAAATGATAATGAGAGAATTGAAGAATTGTTGAAAGAAGCACATAAGGAGATTAGTGAAAATGATACAGAAGATTAAAGGTACAATGGATATACTTCCAAGTGAAACACCTCTTTTCAGATACATCGAGGGGGTTATGCGTGAGGAAGCTGAGAAATACGGCTACGGTGAGATTCGCACTCCTACATTTGAGAATACCGAGCTGTTCGTACGCGGAGTTGGAGATACTACCGACGTTGTGCAAAAGGAAATGTACACCTTCCAAGACAGAGATGAGAACAGATCTATCTCGCTGCGTCCTGAGGGCACAGCTTCTGTTGTAAGAGCTATTATCGAAAACGGTAGATGTTCCGACCCTATGCCTCTTAAATATTACTATATCATTTCTTGCTTCCGCCATGAGAAGCCCCAGGCAGGACGCAGCCGCGAGTTCTTCCAGTTTGGTACGGAAATGTTCGGCTCAGAGAGTCCTGCGGCGGATGCTACAGCTATAGCTCTTGCATCCTCTGTTTTGAAGAGACTCGGACTTACTAACGTTACTTTGCACTTAAATTCCATAGGCTGCAAAAACTGCAGACCTGATTACAGAAATGCTCTTATTGACCACTTTGGTTGTCAAAAGGACAAGCTTTGCGATACTTGCAAGTCAAGACTTGAGAAAAATCCTTTAAGACTTCTTGACTGCAAGAACCCGGAATGTGCCAAGATTGCGGCGACTGCTCCGAAGACTGTTGACCATCTTTGCGAGGAGTGCGATGGCAAGTTTAAGATGCTTTGCTCTGCACTTGACGCTATGAAAATTGATTATGTTGTTGACTCCTCTATAGTAAGAGGACTTGACTACTACACCGGTGCTGTGTTTGAATTTATCGCAGAGGGAATTGGTGCACAGTCCACCGTCTGCGGAGGCGGTAGATACGACGGGCTTGTAGAGTCCCTTGGCGGACCTAAGCTCTCTGGTATTGGATTCGGTATGGGTATTACCAGACTGATTCTTGCCATGAAGGAGCTTGGTAATGCGGACATCGCGATACCTACGCCCGACCTTTATATTGCCGCTTTGGGTGATAGGGCGACTATCGAGGCTCTCGCTATTACGGAAAGACTGCGTAGTGATGGTAGATATGTTGAGTGCGATATAGTTGGCAGAAGCCTAAAGGCACAGATGAAGTATGCCAATAAGATCGGTGCAAAATACACTCTTATTATCGGTGACTCCGAGATAGATGCGGGCGTTGCACAGCTCAAAAACATGTCGGACGGTACGCAGACCGAGGTCGAGCTTGGCTCGTTTACACTTTGATGCTTATCCCGAGGTCGCATAAGACGGCTTCGGGATTTTTTAAAAAAGAACTCTATATAAATAAGAGCAAGAGCAATACGTTTTTGCCTTAAGGAAATCACGTTTTTCCTGTGTATCTCTTGCTTAAAGGAAAAATAAAATGACAGACAGAACAGCATTTTTACCGGTCAATGCCTCTGATGTTAAGGCGCGCAATTGGTCGGATGTAGATTTTGTATACGTAACGGGTGATGCATATGTTGATCATCCGTCATTTGGCGTGTCAATCATCTCCCGTGTGCTTGAGGCGGAGGGGTTCAGAGTGGCGATACTCTCTCAGCCGGACTTTAGATCCTGCGAGGACTTTAAGCGATTCGGACGCCCGAGACTTGGATTCCTTGTTACGAGCGGAAATATTGACTCTATGGTAGCTCATTACACTGTTTCCAAGAAAAAGCGTTCCTATGATTATTATACCGCGGGCGGCAAAATGGGTAGAAGACCCGATCGTGCGGTTATTGTATATTGCAACAGGATAAGAGAGGCGTATGGCGACGTTCCGATCATAATAGGTGGGCTTGAGGCATCGCTTCGCCGATTTGCACATTACGATTATTGGGATGATAGAGTGAGGAGAAGTGTTCTTGTAGATTCGAGAGCGGATATACTTACCTATGGTATGGGAGAGAACATTCTCGTAAGAATTGCAAAGCTGCTTGATAAGGGCGTGCCCGTAAAGAAGATAAGGGACGTTCGCGGCACAGTTTATCTTGCAAAAAAAGATGATACCATTCACTTCGAGAGTATCGAGGTTGGTGACTTTGATGAGCTGAAGACGGACAAGCGAGCTTATGCGAAGGCATTCTCGATTCAGTATAAAAACACGGATTCCGTGCATGGTAAAGCTATTATTGAATACTACGGTGATAAAATGCTTGTGCAGAATCCCCCTATGCCTCCGCTTGAGCGCGAGGAGCTTGACCGCGTTTACTCATTGCCATACGCGAGAGATTTTCACCCGGATTATATTGCCGAGGGCGGAGTGCCTGCAATCACAGAGGTTAAATTCTCTATAACCCATAACCGTGGTTGCTTTGGCGCGTGTAACTTCTGTGCCATAGCTTTTCATCAGGGAAGAGCGGTACGCTCAAGGAGTGAAGAGGGCGTTGTCAGAGAGGCGGAAATTATTGCTTCAATGCCCGATTTTAAGGGGTATATAAATGACGTTGGCGGACCTACCGCTAACTTCCGTTATCCGTCGTGCGACAAGCAGGAAAAGTGCGGTGTTTGCCCGGGCAAAAAATGTCTTGCGCCAACACCATGTAAGAACCTAAAGGTTGATCATACGGAATACGCACATATGCTGCGTGAAATAGAAAAGGTGAAGGGAGTAAAGAAGGTATTTGTACGTTCCGGCATCAGATTTGATTACTTGATACTTGATGAGGACGACACCTTCTTCCGTCAGCTTGTTACCCATCACACATCGGGACAGCTAAAGGTTGCTCCCGAACACTGCGCTCTCAACGCCTTGACAATGATGGGCAAGCCTCCTGTTGAGGTGTTTGAGAAGTTTAAAAAGAAGTTCTTTAAATTAAGCGGCGAGGCGGGGCTTGAGCAATATCTTGTTCCGTATCTGATGTCGAGCCACCCGGGTTCTACGATGAAGGATGCGGTGGATATGGCATTATGGCTTAAGCAATGGGGATATTCTCCCGAGCAGGTACAGGACTTTTATCCCACCCCGGGTACTATTTCTACAGTAATGTATTATACGGGTATTCACCCTATGACCGGTAAGAACGTATACGTAACCACGGATTATCACGAAAAACAGCTTCAGCGCGCGCTTCTCCAATATTCAAGACCGGAGAATGCCAACCTTGTAAGAGAGGCACTTAAGGTAGCGGGTCGCGAGGATCTTATCGGCAACGGTCCGGAATGCCTTGTGAGGGCGGCATTTGGTCAAGACGGCCATACAAGATATATACCGCCTAAAAAAGGAAACAAGAGTAGTCATAATTCGTCTAAAGGGACAAACTCTAAGGCGAAGAAGACGTCTGGGGTAAAGAAGACGGAATCTAATCGAGACAAATATTATCAGCCGATTCTTGATGCAAGAAAGCCTAAAAAGAGCAAGCTTGAACGCGTTTTTGGTGAGGAAGCATCAAGAATTCGCATAGAAAGCGCGAGAATGTCGGATAAGGAGCGCAAAAACAGTTTCTCGACAAGCTCTCGCGGACAAACACCCCCATCTAAAAAGGGTATAAATGTAACCCAAAGGGCTACAAAATCGAGTCAAAAAAGCAAAAAACGCTAAGTAGAACGTAAAAGCGTTGTATTCGGGCTTCGAGGACTATGATTTTGTGTAAAACAGCAAGTACTTTCGGTAACCTTCGTAAAAAACGCGAACTGCGTAAAACGAAAAAACGGAGCAGAGAAGTAAAAAAACAAAAAACAATATAAAAGTTCGATTTTTGATGATAAAACCGAAACAACGGGAAAAGAGAGTTTTTGGTATAGTAGCGACTTATCAACACATTCAACACAGAAAATGTTGATAACATGTTGGTTTCTTTGTTCAAACGCGGACAAACCTTGATAATTCGGACTTTTTCGACAAAGAGTTTTCCACATTTTCAACACTGTTGAATGTTGATAACTTTTTCATAAGTTAAGCTTCTCTTATAAAAAATCGGGGAATTTGAAAGTTTATCGAGAGAAAATCGATCATTTTCAAAAAGAGAAAAATGTGTTTTTAAATTCTTTTTGCAATTTTGATTGAGTATTTTTTACGAAAAAGGAAAAAAGTGTAAAAAGACACGTAAAAATCATTGGTGAAGGTAATGGATAGAAGTATAATTAAACAAGAATTTTTAAAAGCCAAAAGAGCACTCTTTGATAAGGTATACTCGGAGTTTCTTAACCCCGAGCAATGCCGCGCGGTCTTTACCGTAAATGGGCCTGTTCTCGTTCTTGCAGGAGCCGGATCGGGTAAAACGACCGTGCTTGTTAACAGAGTGGCGTACATAATCAAATATGGAAATGCGTACTTCTCGGATTATCTTCCCGATGATGTTGATATGGATACCGTGGATGCATTACGAATGGCGCAAAATATGAGTGCTGAAGACATATCCGAAATACTTCCTCAGTTCATTACAGCGCCTTGCCCTCCGTGGTCGGTTCTTGCCATAACCTTTACGAATAAGGCGGCGGGAGAGATCAAGAGTCGATTGCTTGAGGTCTTCGGCGACGGAGATATTGCGGGGAGCGTATGGGCAGGTACATTCCACTCCATATGCTTGCGTATGCTTCGTAAGTGGGGTGACAGGCTCGGACTTCGTGAGGGGTTCTCTATCTACGATACGGACGATAAAAAGAGAATGATTGCTCTTTGTATGAAGGAGCTTGAAATTGATGAAAAAAGACTTGCGGCAAAGGCGATTGCATCCGCTATATCTATAGCAAAGGACAAGCTTGAACACCCTTCGGATATGGAGTTTACAAGAGATCCGAGGTCTCGCGACATTAAGAGGGTATATGAACTTTATCAGAAGAAAATGATGATTAATAATGCTGTCGATTTTGACGATATTATTATGATGTGCGTGGAGCTTTTGCAGGATAACCCCGACATACTTGAATACTATCAAAACAAATTCAGATACGTGCTTGTCGATGAGTATCAGGACACCAACTATGCACAGTTCGTGCTTACCAAACTTTTAGCGGACGGAAGACGCAATATAATGGTTGTCGGCGATGACGACCAGAGCATATACCGTTTCCGTGGAGCAACTATTGAGAATATATTGAATTTTGATACAACATATCCCGATGCAGCGGTAATTAAGCTTGAGCAAAATTATCGTTCAACCGCGAATATTCTTGCTGCGGCAAATGCCATAATTGCGCACAATAGCGACAGACATGCGAAGAAGCTGTGGTGCGCCAAGGGGGACGGAGAGAAAATAACCGTAAAGGAAGCTATAGACCAAAACGACGAGGGTAGATTCATCGTTGATAAGGTAATCAAGGGTATACGTACGGAGGGACGCAAATATTCTGATTTTGCAGTTCTATATCGTGTCAATGCACTTGGCAGAGCTTTGCAGACCGCCTTTACCAAGAGCGGTGTACCCTTCAGAGTTATCGGAGATATGGGATTCTATGACCGCAAGGAAGTTAAGGATATGATAGCATATCTGTCCGTCGTTTCCTTTTCGGGCGATAATTTGAGACTTAAAAGGATAATTAACGAGCCTAAGCGCAAGATAGGAGCGGCTACAGTAGAGGCTATTGAGTCACTCGCAAACGCAAACGGCTTGTCTATGTATAATATAATTGAAAGAATTGATGAATATCCCGTTCTTGCAAAGAGTAAGGAGAAGCTGACCGCGTTTGTCTCGCTTATTGAGGATGTAAAGAGCAACCATACACTTCCTTCGGATATGCTTACCGCACTTTTTGAAAAGTCGGGCTATCATGCTATGCTTAAGGCGGAGGGCTTTGAAGGAGAAGGTAAGATCGAAAACGTAAACGAGCTTGTTACTGCGGCTCTTGAATATGAGAAGCGAGTAACGGACAACGGCGAAGATCCGACTCTTACCGGATTTCTTGAGGAAGTATTCCTTATCAGTGACGTGGATAAGTATGATGAAAATGCCGATGCGGTTGTACTTATGACCGTGCACGCGGCAAAGGGACTTGAGTTCCCGGTTGTCTTTCTTGCGGGTATGGAGGATGGAATATTCCCCTCCGAGCAAGATAGGGAGAGCGATACCGAGCTGAGCGAAGAACGCAGACTTGCCTACGTAGCGATAACAAGGGCAAAGGAAATGCTGTATATAAGCTATGCAAAGGAAAGAATGATGTATGGAAGAACTCTGTATGGCAGACTTTCCTGCTTTATCAGAGATGAATTGCCGGTTGAACTTACTGTAAGAGATGTTCCAAGACGAGAGCCTCCGAGACTCAGAAATACTTACGCGTCTTACCGAGATCGAGCGTTTGAGCCGTCTGTTAAGACTGCAGGCGAGTTATCTCGCCGTCCGGAGATAGGAATTTCTGCCGATAAGAGACGCGGAGCAGAGAAATTTGGCGTTGAAAGGCTCTCGGTCGGTGACAGAGTGATACACGCTATGTTTGGAGAGGGAAGCATCCTTTCTTCTCGTGATATGGGCGGTGACGTTTTGTATGAGGTGCGTTTTGATAACGGACAGACCAAAAAGCTAATGGCTACATTTGCCAAACTGAAGAAAATATAACTTTGTCTTCAGTTTGCACATCAAACGTGAAAATGGTAATTTTCAAAGATTATCATTTGCAAATGTAATAAAAAATATAACATAAACTGCAAAATGGAAAGAATATTAAGATGATAAAATACGTTTTGTTCGACCTTGACGGAACTCTGTTAGCTACTCTTGATACGATTACGTATCATTTAAACAGCGCACTTTCGGCACACGGACTACAAACTATAACGGCGCATGATACACGCAACTTTATAGGCAACGGTGCGAGAAAACTTGTCTCGCGCGCAGTTAATATGAGCGGAGTCGACAATGAGAACGTTATATCCGATGTACTTACAATGTATAATGGCGCCTATCACTCGGATCCGATCCCGTCTACACAGCCTTATGAGGGGATTATAAACCTCGTAGATATCTTACATAAGAAGGGAATAAAGCTTGCTGTACTTACAAACAAGCCGGATGATACCGCTAAAAAACTTGTAGAACACTTTTTTGAGGGGAAATTTGACATTGTCAGCGGTGGCAGATCGGGCATCGTGTTAAAGCCTGATCCTAAAGAAGCACTTTGTGTCCTTGCGGGGCTTGGCGGTGCTCTTAAGGAATGTGCATTCATCGGTGATACCTCTGTTGATATCCTTACAGGAAAGAATATGGGTGCGGCACTTTCTATTGGTGTATCCTGGGGATTTAGATCACGTGAAGAACTATATGACTCCGGGGCGGATTATGTCACTGATACCGCAGATGAGTTACTTAAAATTTTAGGTGGTGGACATGAGAATTAAAGTCTTTATTTCGCTTTTGATCCTAATTTGTATTTTAACTTCTTTGGTGTCGTGCGGTGATGAAAAAAAGATTGAACATTGTGAACTTGGTATCGTGCTTACTAAGGATTTTTGTGAGTATGATTCGGGTGGTGCGTATAGCGTTGCATACTCTGACGGAAAGACTATAGTCGGCATTGCGAGATATTCATTTGTTGATTGTGAGGAGTACGGACTCCTTAGCACATATACACCTTTAAAGCTTGCTAACGTATATCTTGATATGATGGACCGTACGGTTGACGAAACTGTAAAAACACAAGGGGATGTGCCCTATTTTACTTATACCAAAGTCGCGGAAGATGGCTCGCAGTACTTCTATATGCCTACGTTTTACCGCACTCCTTACGCATATTTTGTGATCACCTTTATTACACCAAAATCACGAGAAGTACAGGGGCGTGTTGAATTTTTAGAATATGTAAAAACTGTATACTTGATTGATATTTAAAGTACTCGTTTTTATGCCTCATCTTTATAAATCAACAAAAACCATTTAAATGACAACTACTGTTTGCGAATAATGCTAAAAATGAAAGAGGAACAATGTATGAAAAATAAATTGATATCTTTTCTACTCGCTTTTGTGTTTTTGTTTAACGTGCTGTCGTTTTCTGCGTGCAATATAAAAAATGACGATGATAATGGTAATTCTTTGGAAGATACAAATGACACACAGGTAAAGGATGAGTATTTCTCTTGCGACTGTGTACCCTCGTCCGATATCTCACGAGAAAAACTTGAGGCTGCTCTTTTAGATGCTCTTTTGAAGATAGATCGTGGGATAGAAGATTTTGACGGACTTTTTCCGGGAGAATACAGCACTGATAACGTTTACAAAAAAACTGAAAACGTTTCCGGATGGGGCAATGGATTTTGGACGGGTATTCTTTGGCATGCTTACGAGCTTACCGGTGACTATAAGTACTGGAATGTTGCTACCTCGCACATCGAGTCCTTCTATAATAGAATAGATAAAAAGATCGGCGTTAACCATCACGATATGGGCTTCTTATTTACTCCGTCCTGCGTTGCCGCATTTAAGCTTTCCGGTAACGTACAGGCAAGGGATGCTGCGCTTCTCGCCGCAGATCACTTGATCTCAAGATACCACGAGACAGGCGAATTTATTCAGGCTTGGGGTAC
The DNA here is from genome assembly GCA_045634385.1 of Eubacteriales bacterium. Taxonomy (GTDB): domain Bacteria; phylum Bacillota; class Clostridia; order Oscillospirales; family CAG-272; genus UBA1740. The sequence goes on from JAZRAE010000084.1 coordinate 46,059, forward strand.
TGTTGGAGCTGATGATAATTACCGTCTTATCGTTGACTGCCTTCTCAATATTCCTCTTCTTTACTGGGCAACCGAGGTTACGGGGGATAGCACCTACCGTGACATTGCCTATAAGCATTTTAAGACCACAATCAGTGTCTGTTACCGTGAGGATGGTAGTACCTATCACACCTACTATTTCGATAAGGTAACAGGTCTTCCTTTAAAGGGAGTTACAGCACAAGGAGCGAGTGATGATTCCACCTGGGCGAGAGGTCAGGCGTGGGGAATGTACGGCCCTCTTTTAACCTACATATACGAAAAGGATGAGGCTGCTCTCGAGGTCTTCTATAAGACGACCGATTATTACCTCTCCTATCTCCCCTCTGACTATATTGCATATTGGGATCTTTCTTTCTCCGACGGAGCATACGAGCCTAAGGACTCATCAAGTGCTGCAATTGCCCTTTGTGCTATGCTCGAGGGTATCAAATATATGGAAGAATCTGATCCGCGCCGCGAGACCTACGTCAAGGCGTGCAACAAGATTATGAACTCGCTTATCGATCACTACACAACCAAGGATACTCCCGAAGCTAACGGACTGCTCCTCCACGCAACCTATAGCAAGCCCGGTAACGTCGGTGTAGATGAGATGAACATTTGGGGCGATTATTTCTATATGGAAGCACTTCACAGAATGCTCGATCCCGACTGGGATCTCTATTGGTAAATTTTGTGTTCTAACTGCCGTTTTCTCACAAGCTCGCCGTAGATAGCTACGCCTTCGGTGAGAAGAACGACACTTATAACTTCAAAATTACATTTTATGTTCTAACTGCCGTTTTTTTCACTGTCCCGATATAGCAAACTATAACTTTGGTGAGAAAAAGACAGCGTTTAAAAGAATTTAAAAAAGATAAAAAACAGTGGATAAAGCGACACGGTATGCCGCCTTATCCACTATTTTGTTATTTTACAATTTAAACGTACACATCAACCATTGCATTCAGTTTGCCCTTTCGGCTTGTTGAGTCAAAGCTACGGTAGATGAATCTTCCGTGCCCTCTTACGCTCACCTTGTCGCCGTCCTTGGGAGTATAGGATGCGCTGTTTATCTCACGCCCGTTCACAAATATAAGACTTCGTTTGACAAGAGCCTGTGAGTCGTCGCGGGAGAGAGAAAAGACTTTTGCGACTACGGCATCGATTCTCTCGCTCTGTATCTGTATGCGTTTGATTTCTGTTTTATACAGTTCTCCCTCGGGGAGAACATCGATGATAGCCGCCATAACGTCTGTTCTTTTTACACGGGATAGCTCACCCGTGATAAATTCCGCAATTTTTTCCTCGGCGAAAACATATCCCACATTTTCTCTTATCACAATGTCTCCAAGCGTGCTTCTTTCTATTCCGAGATTTAAGAGCGCACCGAGAAAATCACGGTGTGTCAGCTTGTCTGCAAACTTCATTGAAAGTGGCTCGACCTTGATGCACAAGATAGGGAATGGAGAGTCGTAACCGATCTCATCCGAGTTGCCGAATCGCGCCATAACGCGTTCTGCCCCTTCTGCTCCGCCGTACAGCGTTACGTTTTCACGACGGATCTTGGATAGCATCTCCGAGAGCACCGACTGCTCGGCAAGACCGAGAAACTCCGTGAAAGTGAAGTATCCGCCCCTGTCCGCTTTATCGTAAAGCTCTTTGAAGCGCTTCTTTAAAAGGTCTAAATCGTCATTCATCAGATAAGTTCAACGGGGTAGAGAATTTTGAGCTGATTGATCTTTCTCTCGTATGCCTCGCGTCTTTTCTCATTTAACACCATTTCGGAAAGCTGGGGTGCAATCTGCTCATAAGGCATAACGCTCGCCTCGGACTTGGAGTTGAGCTTAATGAGGTGATAACCGAACTGAGTCTTAACGGGTGTCTTTGTAACTTCATCCACCTCAAGCTCAAATACAGCAGTATCGAATTCGGGCACCATTTGACCTCTGCCAAAGTCGCCGAGATTTCCGCCTCTCTGACCCGAAGGGCAGGTGGAGTATTCCTTTGCGGCATCTACAAAGCTCATCTCTCCGCTTTCAATTTTTGCAAGTATCTCAAGTGCTTTTTCTTCACTCTCAACGAGGATGTGATCTGCGTTGACAGTCTCGCCCTGCTTGAACTTGTCGAGGTTGTCCTCATAGTACTTCTTGACGTCCTCGTCGTTTACCTTTACTGCAGAAATAACCTTGTTACCTGCATAGTTGATGAGCAAGTTTTCGCGCAGCTTTGCAAGCTCTGCTTTGAACTCGGGCTCTGTCTCGAGGAGGTTGTGTCTTGCATCGATCAGGAGCAGTTTTGAGCTGATGATCTGCTCAAGTATTGCACGTCTTCCATCGGGGGTATTGTATCCCTGACCCCTCTGGCCAAGCTCTGCGAGGAACTCGTCAACCTCATTTTCTGTTACGGTGAGAGCGCCCACCTTTGCTAAAATCTTATCCATTTCTATCTCCTTAAAATTTAATTATCTATTTCGAAGTCCCTTTGGGTAGTGATTTTTTATTTTTTCCGATGATGCTTTTCCACCGCCGAGGGCTGCCCCCTCAAAGAGCACTGCGCACCATCCCTTGATATCCGAGCTTGCTTTGATTTCTTCTCCTAAAAGATACTTATCCACTCTTTCGTCACCGCGCAAAAGGTTTTCTTTGTTTTTGAACAGCTCTGAATATGCAGAGAAAAACTGATGGTGAGGGAAGAAGGTTGAGCCCTTGATCTCGCCTATCAGAACCCCCGACATAAATACCGATCCACGCGGTATCGGGCAGGAGTGATTGACGAGCACAATATTATCGCCGACCTTTACAACTCTGCCGCTCGGAACGGAGGATAACGATTCTTTGAAGAAAGTGTTTATCATAGCACTCTCTTGCTTTGATAATGGCTTTGCCTCGTCTTTGTAAAGTATTCTTTGCTTTATATCGCAGTTTTCATCTCTTTGCATCAATGCGAGAAATTGCCCTTCGCCATCGCTTACGTGTGGATAAAAGCGTCTTGCATATTCAATATTCTTGATACCCTTACCAAATTCAATTATACCGGGAAGAGTTTTTTCTTCAAGGCTCTTTTTGACTCTGACAAGATGAAAATCCGGATTGCTTATAATGAAGCTTGCGACGTTCTCCTCGTTTTCTTCGGGAGAATAGGTGCATGTGGAGTAAAGAAGAAATCCACCCGGTTTGACAAGCCCCTTGGCGTTTTCGAGTATTTCTCTTTGACGCTCGGCGCACATAGCCACGTTTTCATCGCTCCAATCGTTCACCGCTTCTTCGCTCTTACGGAACATACCCTCTCCCGAGCAGGGAGCGTCAACTATAACGAGATCAAACACACCCTCGTACATTTCCTTCAGTCTTGCCGTATCAAGCGATGTAACTATCGCATTTCTTACACCGAGTCTTTCAAGGTTGCCGACGATGATCTTAGCTCTTTTAGGTACGTATTCATTTGACAGCAAGAATCCACCATCACCAAGTCTTTCAGCTACCTGCGAGGACTTACCTCCCGGGGCAGCACATAGATCCGCTACCCACCAATTTGGCTCAATATCGAGAGCCGCCGCACTTGCCATAGCACCGGGATCTTGCATATAAACCATTCCCGCGTGGTGATAAGGAGATGCCCCCATCGCTCTTTCTTCGCGCAGAATAAATCCGTTATCAAGGTAGTCGATTGGTTCAAGCTTAAATTCTCCGTCCGAGATCAGCTTTGCGGGCGTGGTTTTAATAAGGTTTGCTCGCATACCTCGGACCGCCTCGCGATTTTCAAGTGCATCAATAAAAACGGGGTACTCATCCCCGAGAATATTCTTCATTTTTTCTTTGAATCTTTCGGGAATCATTACCTCACCCCTTTCTGAAAATGCCACATAAAGTATACAGCATTTGATCGGTAAAGTCAATCTTTTTGTAGATTAATGTACAAGATTAAAAATATTTTTACGCGAAAAATTTACACATTCGTAATTTTTGCAGGGCGTTTTGGTATGTATTTTATTGACTTTTAGATATTTTAATGATAAAATTTAAGTACGAAAGCATGAAAGGAGCTTCAATCCATGGCATTTAAGAACAGAAAGAAGAACTATCCTCTTTACCAGACTACTGAATTTGAAAACTTTAGAGTAATGACAGAGAACGTCGCAAAGAGATTCCCTGATAAGTACGCACTGACCTACAAAATTAAGCCAACCTCTAAGGAGGTGCTCCATTACACATATTCCGAAGGCAGAGATTATATCCGCTCCATCGCGACGGAATTTATCTCAATGGGTATGCGCGACAATAACGTAGCAATTATAGGCGAAGCATCACCGGAGTGGGTGTTCAGCTATTTTGCACTTATGTCTATAGGCTCTGTTACCGTTCCGATCGATAAGGATCTTCCTGTAGATGATATGGCGTCTATTCTTAACACCTCCGCTTGTCCGTTTGTTGTTTACTCAACTTCCATAGCCGAAAAAATAAAGGCGGTAAAAGAGATCGTACCGAGCCTGCACACCTTTGTTGAGATGGGTGCGGGATGTGAAGAATTTGCCACAAATCTTAACACGGTACGTGAGCTTGGAGCTAAAAAGTTTGCTGATGGTGACAATTCATACTATGACTATGAGATTGATCCCAAGCGTCTTGCATCAATAGTTTTCACATCGGGAACAACCGGCAAAGGAAAGGGAGTTATGCTCACTACCGAGAACATCTGTATGGATATGCAACAGGGTATGTATAACTTCAATATCACCGAGCGCACTATGTGTGTTCTCCCCCCTCACCATACTTTTGGCTCGACTGTTAACTTCGTCGGTCATTATGCGCAGGGCTGTGAGATCTACATCTCCTCCGGCCTCAAGTATATAATGAACGAGCTTAAGATCTTTAAGCCGACGCACCTTGTACTTGTTCCTCTCTTCGTTGAAACATTCTATAAGAGAATTATGTCAGCTGCGGAAAAATCCGGTAAGCTTGACACACTCAAGAAGGGTATAAAGATCTCTAACTTCCTTCTTAAATTCGGTATAGATATCAGAAAGAAGCTCTTTGGCGAGAGCGTTCTCTCCAACTTCGGCGGTGAGCTTGAAATGATCATATGCGGCGGAGCTGCGCTTAACCAGGATATCATTGATTTCTTCGAGTCCATTGGCATCACTATCCTTAACGGCTACGGTATAACCGAGTGCGCACCTCTTATCTCCTGTAACAGAAATGAGTACAGAAAGCAGGGCTCTGTTGGTCTTCCCATTATCGGCGGACACGTAAAGATCCTTAACCCCGATGAGAACGGAGAGGGCGAAATTTCTTACAAGGGTCCTAACGTTATGATGGGTTATTATAAGGATGAGGATGCCACCCGTGCTGTATTTACCGAGGATGGATACTTTAGAACAGGTGACTACGGTAAAGTTGAGATGGAGGGTGATGATCAGTGGATCTACATCACAGGCAGACTTAAGAATCTTATCATCTTCTCTAACGGAAAGAACGTCTACCCTGAGGAAATCGAGACCGATATTCAGGGTGTTTATGGCGTAAACGAAGTTGTTGTTTACGCGGGTGAGAGTAAGTCCGATCCAAAGAAGGAAGTCATCGTTGCTGAGATTTATCCCGATTTTGAAGCTCTTGAGCGTCACAATATTACGGATGCACAGAAGTACTTTGACGATGCCATTATCAAAATAAACGAGAAGAACGTTGTTTATAAAAAAGTCGGAAAAGTAAAGATCAGACATGAGGAATTCCCCAAGAATACCTCTCGTAAGATCACAAGATTCAAGATTGATAAATCTATTGATTGATAACTGTAGAATATGCAGATAATAGGCAGGGCGGAGAATAAGTTTCTCGTCCTGCCTATTATTTTATCGTGACACTTGAAATGTTTTAAAATATATGTTAAAATATCACTAATGAAAAAGGAGGTATCCTGTATGGAAGAGAAACGAATAGTAGCAAAAAACGGGATACCCGTTTATAGCTTAACCAATGAGAATAATCACAGCTTCTTTATCTCAATGTTCTTGAAGGCGGGATGTATGTATGAGAGTGAGGATGAGAACGGAATAACTCACTTCCTTGAGCATGCCGCGATAAGAAATGTCAATAAGCTTATGGGAGAGGGGCTTTACCGTGAGCTTGACAAACGCGGTATGGAGTTCAACGCCTCGACCTATTCCGAGATGGTTCAGTTTTATATCTCGGGCGCAAGCTGTCACTTCAGATCTGCCGCAGAGATGATATCGCTCTTGCTTTCCAAGATTGTCCTTAACCGAACGGAGCTTGATGCGGAGAGGGAAAGGATAAAGGCGGAGATACGCGAGGTGGACGACAAACGCACACTTGCGTTTATATCGGGAGAAAGTGTGTGGGACGGCACATCCTTAAAAAGGCCGATCACAGGTACTCTCGGCTCGGTATCGAAGATTTCTCTTGCCAAGCTTGAAGCCTATAGATGTCGAATATTCAACAAGGACAACATCTTCTTTTATGTAACAGGAAACGTTGATAATGACAACTTAAGTTATCTCTCTGAGCTTATTGGCGCATATAATGTTGACGGTGATGAAAAGCACGAGAACATCGCACCGCTTCCCAAACACTTCATCAAAAGGGCAAGATGCATTACGATTAAGAACGCGGATTTTACTAAAATAAGGTATTCCTTCGATGTGGATATGTCGCGCGTGAGTTGCGCGGAACTTGACTTGCTTTACGATGCAGTGCTTGGTGGCTACAGCTCGGACTTCTTTATTGAGCTTAGTGAAAAGCGAGGACTGTTTTACGATCTTGGCGGCACGGTGGAAAGATATCGAAATGCGGGGGTCTTTTCTTTTTCATATGAGCTGAAGGAGTCGAAGCTCTATATAGCCGCACAGATGACATCGGAGCTTTTGGAAAGGTATAAAACACAGCCGATCGACACCGACAGGTGTATGCGAGCATGCTACGTAGATAACGCATATATGTTGCTTGACGACCCACGTGAATTGTGCTTCACTCTCGCTTATGATAACCACATTTTAGGACTTGGCTACGGTGGCATAGAGGAAAGACGCTCAACCTACGCGAGCATTACACCCGAGCGACTTCGCGAGGTGGCATCTATCGTGTTTCGCCCCGAAAATATGACCGTTACTCTAAAGGGAAATAAGAAAAGAATTGACATATCAAAACTTGAAAAAATAATTTTTGGAGAATAAAGCTATGGATTTTAAGAACGTAGACAAAAAATATCGTCCGATCCCCTTCTGGTCTTGGAACGAAAAGCTTGATGTCGAGGAAACAAAGCGACAAATCGGAATTATGGATGATGCGGGTATTGGTGGCTATTTTATGCACGCACGCGGTGGCCTTTTGACCGAATATATGGGCGACGAATGGTTTGATAACGTCAGAGCTTCTATAGATGAGGGTGACAAAAGAGGGATGCACTCCTGGGCGTATGACGAGAATGGTTGGCCATCCGGATTTGGCGGCGGTAAGGTCAACGGTCTTGGTGATGAGTACAGACAAAAGAGCCTTTACTATGAGCCCTTGACGGATGAAAATAAGACTGCGGAAAACACCGTACTTATCAAGGATGGTGTGAGATATTTCTACCGCATAAACGAGTTCTACGTAGATACTCTCGATATTAAGGTTACCAAGAAATTTATTGAGGAGATATATCAGGCATACTACGATAAGTTCGGCCCTACCTTCGACGGATTCTTTACCGATGAGCCTCAGATCCTGCGCGGAGATGGCTACCCGTGGAGCTTTATCCTCGAGGAAGAGTTCACAAAGAGATTTGGCTACAGCCTTGTCGAGAACCTCGACCTTCTATTCTTCGACAATGACGGATATGAGATCGTCAGACTCGACTACTGGCAGCTCGTTACCGACCTTTTCTCCTACTCATTCTTTAAACCGATATACGACTTCTGCGACTCACACGGTTATAAGCTCACAGGTCACCTTGTATGCGAGGAGAACTTTATGTCTCAGCTCGTTTCCAACGGTGCTTGTATGCCTCACTATGAATACTTCCATATACCCGGTATGGATTGGCTCGGTAGACCCGTGGTTGATTGCCTCACACCTATGCAGCTTTGCTCTGCGGCGGCACAGACCGGCAAGAAGCAGATACTCACCGAGACCTACGCGGCATCCGGACACAACGTTTCTCACGGTGAGCTTAAGCGTATTCTTGAGTGGCAGATGGTACACGGTGTAAACCTTCTTTGTACACACCTCGAGGGATATTCCTTCCGCGGCATTAGAAAGCGCGACTATCCCCCGGCAATGTATTATCAGCAGCCTTGGTGGGCGGATATGAAGGTGTTCTTCGACTCCATGTCACGTGTCGGTATGCTTATTGCGGAGGGAAAGGTCAACGTTGACACTCTTCTTATCCATCCTCAGAGCACGGCTTGGACTATCTACAACGGATATGAGTTTAACACCGAGTCGGCAAATAAGATATACGAATATAATAGCGCATTCTTGCAGGATATGCGCTCCATCGAGGATAAGCACGTAGAATATCACCTCGGTGACGAGACTATGATGAGACGTCACGGCTACGTAGAGGACGGCAAGCTCGTTATTGGTAAGATGTCCTACTCCACGGTCGTTCTTCCCACTAAGTACATAAAGCTTCTCCCCTTCACAGAAGAACTCCTTGACGAGTTCCGCGCGGCAGGCGGCAGAATCATAACCGTGAACGAGGTTGAGCCAAGCGGTATCACGGCACCCTCTCGCCTGAGCTTCACATCCCGCAGCTTTGACGGCTACGATATGTACTACTTTGTAAACACCGACAACACCACCCTTACCGCCGAGATCGCCAAGGGTGACAAGATGATGGTAATTGAGACGGGCGAGCTCCTCCCCTTCTCGGGTACTCATACCTTCGAGCCTTACGAGTCCTTGGTGGTTATCGATACCCATAACGAAAGAACTGTAGAATATACCGAGTCCACCTCTGATACCTTATCTCTCGGCGGAGAGTGGAAGGTTGAGGGATTCACTCACAACTCTCTTACACTCGACAAATGCGACTACTATTTTGATGGCGAGCTTGTCGAGAAGGACGGATACGTGTTAAATATTCTCCCGAGAATCAACGAGCTTGAGAGGGAGGTTGCACTTAAGCAGGTATATCGCTTCGATATAGATTCTGTGCCAAGCGAGATCTATCTTGCGACTGAAACACCTGATATATTTAAGATCGCTGTAAACGGTAAGACCATTGATAAGATCGACTGCGGCTACTTCCGCGACACCGCGTTCAGAAAGCTAAATATCGCGTCATATATTAAGAAGGGCGAGAACGAGATCACCTTCGAGTCCACGATAGTGCAGACCCCCGCGTGCTACGAGCACATATCTAAGTCCTGGACATTTGAGAGTATGAAGAATTGCCTATCCTACGATATGGAGATCGAACCTATTTACATAGTCGGTGACTTCGGTCTAAAGCTTGTCGGTAATATTGACGAGAAGAGCGACAGCAGCTATATCATTGACGAGACGCCCATAATCACCGACACCCCAAAGAGCGTTGACATTGCACATCTCGACTACTCGGGCTTTGCAGAGTTTGCAGGCGAGCTTACTCTCTCTCGCAAGATATTGGTCGATAGTACCGATTATCACGTTTACCTTAAAGGTATGGCGATGAATGCTATAAGACTTAAGATCAACGGCAAGGACGTAGCGACAAAGCTTTATGCTCCCTACACCGTAGAGCTCGGCGATTATCTCGTTGAGGGGGAGAACACCTTTGAGCTCACCTTGGTTAACAACCTTAGAAATATGATGGGTCCCCACCATCTCTACAAGGAGGAGGATAGGTGGGTTTGTCCCGGTATCTTCTATAAGGAGTCTAATATATTCCACCATCCCGCAGGCGCAGGTGCTGACTGTCACGATAGAAACAGCTTCTACAATGACAGCTATCTGCTAATGAACTACGGAATCAAGGACTGAGATGAAGAAAACCACGATACTATTTGACCTTGACGGAACGCTGATCAGAATGGATCAGGATGAGTTTATCAGGCTCTACTTTGTATCCATTCTTGATAAACTTGGAAGACTTGGCTACGACACCGTATTGATGAAAAACGCGCTTGAGAGCGCAGTTGTGGCAACTATCCGAAATGACGGACAAATGAGCAACGAGCAACGTTTTTGGCAAGCTTTTGATAAGATCTCGGGTGGACTCTCATCTAAGGTAAAAATGCAGATCGAGTCATACTATGCTACAGAGTTTTCCTCTGTCATAGAGGCGAGCTGTGAGGCTTATCCGAGAGTACGTGAGGTGCTCAATTTCGTAAAAGAGAAGGGACTTCGTCCAATCCTTGCGACCAACCCTCTCTTTCCTATGGTTGCAACTCACGGACGTATTAGATTCGGAGGCATGTCACCCTCAGACTTTGAGTACATCACCGCTTACGAGAACAGCAGCTACTGTAAACCAAACCCTTACTACTTCACAGAGCTTCTCGACAAGCTTGGGATATCGCCCGATGAATGCGTAATGATCGGTAACGATACACGCGACGATTTTTCTGCACACTCCCTCGGCATACCGGTCTTTGTGCTTACCGAGTGCCTTATTAATACGGGAAATGTTGATCTTTCAAATTATCCTCACGGCGGATTTGATGAGCTTATAGATTACATTGATGGGCTAAAGTAATAGAAATAAACGGAGTCGAGCCTGATTGTGCGAGACTCCGTTTTTTAAATGAAATGAACAATTATTATTTTAAGTTAAATCTATTGTTCTGGTGCTAAAATGAGATCGAATTACGAGTGACGCTTTGAGTTATCGTAACAATGATTCGATATTTGTTTAAAATGTTGACAAATAAAAGAATTAGTGATATACTGAATTAACCTTTATAAATGGATATACTTACAAAGGAAGATAACAATATGAGTACTTTAATCAAAGAGGTTAAAACAAGATCCGAGCTTTCAAGGTGGGTTGAATTTCCTAACACGCTATATAAAGACAACGAGTATTATGTTCCTTTTTTAAAGCCTGATGAGATGGCAACATTTACTAAGGAGAAGAATCCCGCCCATGAGTTTTGTGATACAAGACTTTTTGCCGCATACCGCGATGGAAAAATGGTCGGACGTATAGCAGGTATTATCAACCACGCGTACAATCAAAAGTGGAATAAAAACGCTATAAGGTTTACACGTTTTGACTTTATCGATGATCCGGAGGTTTCCGCCGCACTTTTTGATGCTGTTGTTAAGTGGGGCAGAGAACTCGGATACACCGAGATCATGGGCCCTATTGGATTTACCGATATGGATCACGAGGGAATGCTTGTTGAGGGGTATGACGAAATCAATATGTCTATTACGTTCTATAATCATCCCTATTACCTTGAGCATATGGAAAGACTCGGACTCAGAAAGGATATAGATTGGATAGAGTATCAGATCTTTGTTCCCGAGGCACCTGATCCGAGAATAGAGCATCTTTCCAAAATGGTAATGAAGCACCACGGTCTTAAGGTTGTAACGTATACCGATCGCAAGAAACTCTATGAAGAAGCTTTTGAGGCATTCGAAATAATCGACGTTGCTTTTTCTCGTCTTTACGGAACTGTGCCGCTTACTAACGCCGTTATTAAGCGTGCGATCGACGATAATATTCCGCTTGTCAATCTTGATTATGTATGTTCGATAAAGGATAGTGATGACAAGATTGTAGGTTTTGCTCTTATGGTTCCTTCTATTGCGAAGGCATTGAAAAAATCTAACGGAAAGCTTTTGCCCTTCGGTTTATTCAGAATGCTTCGCGCACTCGGAAGTGACAACGACACCCTTGAGATGTTCTTCGTAGCGGTTAAGCCCGAGTTGCAAAGCCACGGTGTTCCTGCAATCATTATCAATGAGCTTGTAAAGGTCTGTATCAAAAACGGTGTAAAGATCTGTGAAACAGGACCTCAGCTTGAGACCAATCATGAGGTACATAGCTTATGGAATCACTTTGATAAGCGTCAGCACAGACGACGCCGTTGCTTCATAAAGGAGATATAAGCTATGAAGAATAATGAGCTTATAAGAACAATAAAGTTCACTCTCTTTTCAATTAGCGCAGGTATAATTCAAATTCTGCTTTTTACCTTGATGAACGAGCTGTTACTGCTCGATTATTGGGTGAGTTATCTAACGAGTCTTGTTGCTTCAATACTCTGGAACTTTACCATTAACCGCAAGGTAACATTCAAGTCATCAAATAACGTAAAGCTATCAATGTTGCTCGTGTTCGCGTTCTATCTCGTGTTCACACCGATATCCACCGTGCTTGGCAACCTTGCGGAAAAAGCAGAGGTAAACGAATATATCATTCTCGCTTTTACTATGATATCCAACTTTGTACTTGAGTATCTCTTTACAAGATACGTTGTTTACAGAAACAGTTGTGATACATTAGAGTCCAAATCGAAAAAAGATTTGGAAAACAAAGAAAATACAGATAATGCACAAGTCACAGATTGTGCAGAAAACATAGATAAAGCAGAAAGCACAAAAAGTGAAGAAAGCACGGAAAACGCATAAATACAGAAAAATGAAAAAAGAAAAAGGCGGTCAAACGACCGCCTTTTGTCTATTTTAGTTTACAAAACACCTATTATTTGTCTTCCGATTTTGAAAGCTGTTTAAGATAAGCGTTGATAAATCCATCAATATTTCCATCCATTACGGAGTCAATGTTTCCGTCTTCAAAGCCGGTTCTCGTATCCTTTGCGAGAGTGTAGGGCATAAAGACGTAGCTCCTGATCTGGCTGCCCCATTCAATGTTTACCTTATTACCCTGGATATCCTCTATTCTCTCAAGGTTCTCACGGATCTTGATCTCCATAAGCTTTGCCTTAAGCATCTTGAGTGCGGTTTCTTTGTTCTGCAGCTGGCTTCTTTCCGTCTGACATCCTACTACAATACCCGTGGGCTTATGCACGATACGGATTGCCGAGTCGGTTTTGTTAATGTGCTGACCGCCCGCACCGCTGGAACGGTGTGCGGTAATTTCGAGATCTTCATCTCTGAGCTCTACCTCTGTTACGTCTTCAAACTCGGGCATAACCTCTACCGATGCGAAGGATGTGTGACGTCTTCCGGATGAATCGAAGGGAGATACTCTGACAAGTCTGTGCACGCCATTCTCACTCTTGAGATAGCCGTATGCGTTAATACCTTCTATCATAATCGTAGCCGACTTAAGACCTGCTTCATCGCCGTCGAGCCAATCAACGAGTTTTACGTTATAGCCATGCTTCTCACCCCATCTGGTATACATACGGTAGAGCATAGATGCCCAGTCCTGAGCTTCTGTTCCGCCGGCACCGGGATGGAATGAAACAATTGCGTTACTCTTATCGTACTGACCGGAGAGAAGAACCTCAATTCTCTTTCTTTCTGCTTCGGCTTCGATAAAGTCTGTTTCGGACACAACCTCATCGGCAGAGTCTTCATCATTTGCTTCTATAGCCATTTCGCAAAGAACTGTAGCGTCCTCAAGTCTTGAGAGTAGATCTTCATAGCTCTCAACCTTATCTTTAAGTTGTTTTATTTCGCGTAGCTTCTTCGATGATTTTTCAGCATCGTTCCAAAAGTCTTGCACCATAGTCTCTCTTTCGAGATCTGCAGCCTTTTCCTTTGCCTCGTCTATTCTTAACTGATTACCAAGTTCCGCAAGGACATCCTCGAGGGCGACAAGTCTTCTTTTTGCTTCTTCAAGCGCAACTATCATTGTTTGCTCCTTTCTTCTCGGCGTTTAGATTCATCATCCAAACGTTGGGGAAATGCCCGTTACAGAGGCACGCCCCGAAAATAGCGCATATTTCTCATTTTATCATTATCTACGATATAATAGCACAAATTTTCAAAAAAGTAAAGAGAAAAGCAGAAAATATGTTGATTTTTTAATAGCTTTGTGGTATACTAATCTCACAATTATAAAACGCGAGGTAAAATAAAATGCTTGTAACCAAGGATACTATTATCGGCGACGTTATCGATTATGATGCTAATGCCGCTAAAATCTTCCATATGAACGGAATGTTCTGCACCGGTTGCCCCCATGCGAGAAGCGAGTCTATCGCTGACGCTTGCGTAGCACACGGTATGGATTGTGATGCACTTGTAAAGGCTCTTAACGAGTACTTTGAGTCAAAGAAGTGATGAACGCAACGCTTGACAAGCGTCTCTTGTCTTGCGCCGGCTATGTGAGGGCAGGAGCTGTCTTTGCCGATATTGGCACAGATCACGGCTATCTGCCCCTCTTTCTTTTGAGGATGGGTAGAATTGAGCGTGCGTACCTTTCGGATATAAATCGCGGACCTCTATCATCTGCCGAGCGCAATGCCCATGATGAGGGCTTTTTCGATAAGTGCGAATTTATCCTTACGGACGGCGCATCCGCTCTGAAAAACAAAGGAATCACCGATTATGCAATATGTGGTATGGGCGGTGAGCTGATAGCACGAATTATAGAAGATGCACCGCATCTGAGGGATGAAAAAATCAGACTGATACTTCAGCCTATGACTAAGCAGGAGCATCTGAGAAGATACCTTGCCACGGCCGGATTTTCGGTGATTGACGAGTGCTTTTCCTATGACTCGGGCAAGTACTATGTGACTATTGTTGCGGAGTATACAGCATCGGTACGTGAGTTGTCACTTGAAGAGGCCGAGCTTGGTCCCGATCTTCCTCATGATAAGGACCGTGTAGAGTATTTGGGCTTTTTAGAGGGGAAAAGAAGGGCTGCAAAGACCGCACTTTTGGGCAAGAGCTTAGGCGGATATGAGACACAAGACGAAGAAGAGCGTATTGCTCTTATCGAAAAGAGAATTGCGAAAATAACAGGAGCTTAATATGACTGTAAAAACACTATATGAAAAACTGTGCGAGCGCATACCCGAGGAGCTTCGCGAGGATTGGGATAACGACGGACTTATGTGCTCGTCGGATGACCAAAGAGAGGTAAAGCGCGCACTAATCACTCTTGATGTAACAGAGGATATCGTCGACTACGCGATAGCTCACAACATTGATCTTATCGTTTCGCATCATCCTCTCATCTTCAAGCCGATGAAGTCGGTTACCGAGGACTCACATGTTGCGAGAAAGGTGATAAAGCTTATAAAGCACGATATTTCGGTAATGTCCTTCCACACCAGAGCGGATAAGGTTGAGGGCGGTGTAAACGACACGCTCGCGGACATTCTCGGCATAAAGGACCCTGTGCCCTTTGGCGAAGGCTTCCTCGGTAGGATAGGCACTCTTGAGGAGGAACTTACTATGGAGGACTTCTCCTATCTGCTCAAAGGACTTCTTGACTGTGACGGCGTTAAGGTCTCCGACGCACTCATCCCTGTGCAGAGGGTTGCGGTTGTCGGCGGTGATGGCAAGTCCTACGTCGGTGCCGCCTTAAAAGCGGGAGCGGATACCTTTGTATCCGGCAGAATAGGCTACAATGTCATGGCTGAGGCGGGTGAGATGGGTATTAACCTGATTGAAGCAGGACACTTCTTCACCGAGCAGCCCGTGACTCAGTTCTTCCAGGGCCTTTTGCATAGACTTGACCCCGATATGTACGTTGAGATAATGGACTCAAACGTGATAAAGTTGATTTAATTAATATGATACGACCGAAATCGTATATTTTTTAGACAAAAATTATAATAATGTCAAAAAGGTTGGTTTCTCGACCGAATTATTGTATAATACTTCATTATGACAGTAAGGAGGCGTGACTATGCAATATACGTACTGTGAGATATCTTTGCTTTCGCTCGTTCTGATACCATTGTGTTTTGTTTTTTACGTAAAAAGCAGGATGAGCCATGGCTCTTCACTCTTTGCATTTGCGTGGCAATAGTTAACCTCGGATATACCTTGATAGCCTTTGCGGGGAGCGTTGAGTTTGCGCTTTTCGCAAATAAAATAACCTATCTCGGACAGGTTATGATGCCCCTTTGCATGTTTATGATCGTATCGAGGTTGTGCGGATATCTCTACCCAAAGTGGCTTATAGGTTCTCTTATCGGACTTGCGACACTTATGTTTGCTACAGCCTGTACGACGGGCTATCTCAATTGGTACTACACGAGTGTCATACATCGACGGTAGCTGCTCGGTTTGTGGAGATCCCGATCCTGATCCTACTCCCGATCCCGATCTTACTCCCGAGAAAAATCACGACGAGTGTGAAGCAAGCGGCTGGACGAGATTCTGGAATGCAATAGCAAACTTCATCCGTAACCTCTTCGGTATGCCTAAGAAGTGCGTTTGCGGTGATGAAGTCAAGTAAGTAATGTAAAATTTTAATGAGTAAACATAAGCGATCCCCTTGTCCTCTCGGGCAAGGGGATTGTTTTTTTGAAGGTAAGTTTTTTAAAATGGAGATTTTATAGCAAGCAAAAAAGTCTTTTTTATGATATCACAAAAACTCAAACTCGTTTATTGCTTTATCTATTTTATCCCTTGTTGCCTTTGTCGGAAGCCACATTGGTAGCCTCATATCAGATCTGCAAAACCCCTTCTTTGACATAGCATATTTGATGGGCGCGGGGTTGGTTTCAAGGAAAAGCGAGTTTATAACAGGCGACAGTTTCTTTTGAGCCTCAAGACTTTTATCCTTGTTATTTGAAAAGTAAAGTTTGCAAATATTGGCAGTTTCCTTTGGGTATAGATTGGATACAACTGAGATAACACCGAGTCCGCCAAGTGATAAAACGGGGTAGATCTGCGAGTCGTTGCCCGAGTAAAGTGCAAGCCCTTCTATACTACTTATACCGACAAGTCTGTCGAGCGAATCGGATGCTTCCTTAATACCGACTATATTTTCATTTTCTGCGAGCCTTGTTAGTGTATCAAGACTCAGATTTACTCCTGTTCTTGACGGCACGTTGTAGAGTAGAACAGGTACTCCGCTTACCTTGGCGATTGCCTCGTAGTGCATAACCACGCCGTCCTGAGTACCTCTGTTGTAGTACGGTGTAACCACGAGCACACCGTCACACCCAAGCTCCGAGGCAAAGACTGTATGCTTGATTGCGACTCTCGTATCGTTTGTTCCCGTGCCATATATTAGCTTACACCTACCGTTTATCACCTCTTTGGAATATCTGTATAGCTCATATCTTTCCGTGTCCGACAGCGTTGCCGCTTCTGCAGTTGTTCCGCCTATAACAAGTGCGTCAATTCCCGCTTCTATTTGTCTTTCTATCAACGACTCAAGTACTTTATAATCTATCTCTCCGTCCGAGAACGGGGTAACCAAAGCAGTACCGACACCACGGAATATTTCTGTCTTTTTCATATAGCCTCCTTAAAATTTGCGCGTATGCACTTGCAAATCTTTTAAATATGTTATATAATAGCTTTAATATGGAGATGTATGCGCATTTTCAGTTTATGCGCGACATACGGTTTTTGATATGTGAGGACTAATGGAAAAGCTTAACGAAACGATTATCAACGAGAGGGTAGAAACCTCTCTCACAACACACGATTTTTACTACGATCTTCCCGAGGAGCTTATAGCACAGTTTCCTTCTGCCGAGAGAGATATGTGCCGCCTTATGGTGCTTGACAGGAAGGCTGAGAGTGTGGATCACAAGGTCTTCCGCGATATTATAGATTATCTTAATCCTGAGGATATGCTTGTTGTCAACTCCTCAAAGGTCATTCCCGCAAGATTGCTCGGCACTACCGAAAAGACGGGGGCTGCAATGGAGCTTTTGCTCCTTCGTATGCTTGATAGCGGCGAGTGGGAGACGCTCGTACGCCCCGGTAAGAGAGCAAAGGTCGGAGCATCCTTTGATTTTGGCGGAATACTTAAGGCAACCGTCACTGACGTGGTCGAAGGCGGCAACCGTGTAGTGAAATTCGACTATGATACCGAGAAATACAAGACTGTATACGAGGTTCTTGACGCGATAGGCAACATGCCATTGCCACCCTACATAACCAAGAAGCTTGAGAACAAGAGCGACTATCAGACCGTCTATGCTAAGGAAGAAGGCTCTGCTGCAGCTCCTACTGCGGGACTGCATTTCACGGACGAGCTGCTCCGACGCATCAAGGAAAAGGGCGTCGGCTATGGGGAGGTAACTCTTCACGTTGGACTCGGCACCTTCCGTCCGGTTAAGGTGGATAAGATAGAAGAGCATCTTATGCACGGTGAGTATTTCCACATCACCGACGAGGTTGCAAGAGAGATAAACGAGCGTCGCGCCAAGGGCGGCAGAATTATAGCAGTAGGAACTACCTCGTGCCGAGTTCTCGAGAGCGTAAGCACTCCCGACGGCAAGGTACATCCTATCGATGGCGAAACCTCAATATTCATCTACCCCGGATACAAATTCAAGGCGGTGGATGCACTTATCACCAACTTCCACCTTCCCGAAAGCACCTTGATTATGCTTGTCAGTGCCCTCGCAGGTAAAGAGTTTGTTATGAACGCCTATGAGCAGGCGGTAAACGAAAAATACAGATTCTTCTCCTTTGGAGATGCCATGTTTATTATGTAACGGAGCCGGACGCTTAAATTATTCACTAAAGGAAAATTACTGATGGATTTTGCTTGTCCTAAATGCAAGGGTGAAATGATCCTTGACGGAAATACGAAAAAATGCAATAACGGTCATTGCTACGACCGCGCTAAAGCAGGATACTACAATCTCCTCTTGGGCGTTGGCGGTGGAACTCACGGTGACAATGCCGAGATGGTTTTAGCACGCCGCACATTCTTGTCACGTGGCTTTTATGAGCCTCTCGCAGACAGACTTGCCGCTCTCGTTACAGAACATACGCCGAAGGGCGGATGCGTGCTTGATGCCGGGTGCGGAGAAGGGTACTACACTGATAAGGTTGAGTCGATGCTTCACGCTCGTGACGGTGAGTCCAACGTCCTCGCCTATGATATTTCGCGTGATGCGGTGAAGTGCGCGTGCAAGAGCAACAAGGCGGTATCGTTTGCTGTTGCGACATCTTATGATATGCCGCTTGCAGACGGTTCAGTAGATACTGTATTTAACGCATTTTCTCCACTCGCTAAAGATGAAGTCCGCCGTGTTTTAAAGTCGGGCGGGTGCTTTGTGATGGCTTACCCCGGAGTTGATCACCTCTACGGTCTAAAATCGGTCATCTATAAAGTTCCTTATAAAAATCAGCCGGAGGAATCCGCAATCGAGGGGTTCAATCTCTTATCACACGAAACGGTAAAGTATACTCTAAAACTTAACACGGCAGAGGATATTAGCGCATTATTTATGATGACACCGTACGCATATCGCACCTCGCGAGAGGATAGGGAGCGCGTGCTTTCGCTCTCGGAAGTAACGACTGACGTTGAGTTTGTGATAGACGCTTACGAAAAAATATAGAGGAAAAATATATGGATATAACACATGGAAAGTATCTCGGTGTTGACTACGGTGACAAGCGCACCGGTCTTGCCGAGTGCGATATATCGGGCCTTATTGCAGGCGGTATCGGCACTATCTCCGAGGGCGGTATGAGAAAGACCGCAATAAAGGTAGCCGAGGAGGCAGAAAAGCGCGCTTGCAAAAAAATAATAATCGGCTTACCGAAAAATATGGACGGCTCGGAAGGACCTCGCGCAGACGTTATCAAGGCGTTCGGAGCGCTTCTTGCAGAGCTTACCGAAATACCAATTGATTACTACGACGAGAGAATGACGACTATGGTTGCCTACCGTTTCCTTGGTGAAACGGGTACTTACGGCAAGAAACGAAAGGATACCGTAGATACTCTCTCTGCGCAAATTATTCTGCAAAATTACATCGACCGCGAAAGGGCGATGAAAAAATAAATCTATAAAAAACAAGAGCGATAATCTATGGTTAATACGCTCTTACAACAGGGTACAAGAAAAGAGGGATAATATGAAAATTTCTAAAGAAACCCTGACCCGTGTGCGTTCTTTTCTTACTAAAAAAGGCGTGACACTCTCACCGAAAACCTATTTTGTTGATGCTATGAGTGCTATGGCACTTGGACTTTTTGCCTCGCTGCTTATGGCAACAATCTTCGGTACAATCCTTAAATACGTACCGAGCGGCAATGTCTTCCACGAGCTTTTGTCTATGCTCTCGCGTTATGCTCCGGCATCCGGCGGCGCTACGGGAGTAATACTCGGTATAGCTGTTGCTTACGCTCTTAAAGCTCCGCCGCTTGTACTCTTTGCCTCGGGCGTTGTAGGTCTTTGCGGCAACGATATGCTTACGGCAATTACGGCTGCAGATGGAGTTGTTAAGTCTGTATCGGCAGGTCCTGCAGGTGCTTTTCTATGTGTGCTCGTTGCGTGTGAGATCGGTAAGCTCGCCGCAGGAGAAACAAAGGTAGATATAATTGTTACACCGGCCGTAACTCTGACTGTCGGTATGATCACAGCTATGCTTATCTGCCCTGCGGTTGCCTACGCCATGTATTGGCTCGGCTACTTTATCAATTATGCAACAACTATAATGCCTTTCTTTATGGGCATAATAATTTCCGTAGTTGTCGGAATAATTCTCACCTTACCCATCTCATCTGCCGCTGTCTGTGCGATGATCGGAATCACGGGACTTGCAGGCGGTGCTGCGGTTGCAGGCTGTTGCGCGCAGATGATTGGATTTGCCGTCATCTCTTTCCGTGAGAATAGATGGGGCGGCGTTGTTGCACAGGGCATCGGTACGTCAATGCTCCAGATGGGCAACATAGTAAAGAAGCCGATAATTTGGCTTCCCGCTACTCTTTCAGCCGCTATCACAGGACCCGTGTCAACTTGTCTATTTAAGCTTGAGTGTACGGGAGTATCCGCAGGCATGGGTACGTGTGGACTTGTCGGACCTATCGGAGTCTTTACCGATATGGGATTTTCCGTGCAGTCTGTTCTTGGCGTTCTCGTCACCTGCTTGATTCTCCCGGCTCTTCTTTCACTTGCCTTCTCCGAAGTTATGAGAAAGCTCGGATGGATAGAGCTTGGCGATTTGAAGCTTGATTTGTAAAATGAAATAATTTAAGGAGAAACATAAGTCTATGATGAATTACACTCTTCTTTGTGATTTTTATGAGCTTACTATGGCTAACGGATATTTTGAGCTTGGAAAGGCTGATGAAATATCCTACTTTGACGTGTTCTTCAGAAAGGTTCCCGACGGTGGTGGATTTGCCATTGCTGCAGGTTTGGAGCAGGTCATCGATTATATCAAAAATTTGAAGTTTACCGAAGAGGACATAGCCTTCCTGCGTTCAAAGAAACTCTTCTCCGAGAACTTCTTAAATTATCTTCGCACGTTTAAGTTCACCGGTGATATATACGCAGTACCCGAAGGTACGCCCATTTTTCCTAATGAACCGATAATGACAGTACGCGCGCCCTCCGTTGAGGCGCAGTTTATAGAAACCTACGTGCTTCTTTGCCTTAACCATCAGTCTCTCATTGCGACCAAGGCTAACAGAATAGTTAGAGCCGCACAGGGCAGATCCGTAATGGAATTCGGCTCAAGACGTGCACAGGGAAGCGATGGCGCAATTATGGGATCAAGAGCGGCTTACATAGGCGGATGCTCGTCTACCGCTTGCGCTATTTCGGAAAAGCTTTTTGGCATCCCTGCCGTGGGCACGATGGCTCATTCTTGGGTGCAGATGTTTGACAGTGAGTATGAAGCCTTTGAATCATACTGCAAAAAATATCCTAATAACGCAACTCTTCTCGTTGATACCTACGATGTACTTAAGAGCGGAGTTCCAAACGCGATAAAGGCGTTTGACAAGGTCCTGAAGCCGCTTGGTATAAAGAATTGCGGAATTCGTCTTGACTCGGGAGATATCACCTACCTTTCGAAGAAGGCGAGAAAAATGCTTGATGAAGCAGGCTATACCGAGTGTAAGATTGTCGTATCCAATTCTCTTGACGAGATAATTATACGCGACCTCTTCCTTCAGGGTGCAAGGATTGATCTGCTCGGTGTTGGTGAAAGACTCATTACCGCTAAGTCTAACCCCGTATTCGGCGGAGTGTACAAACTTGTCGCGGTAGAAAAGGACGGAGATGTTATTCCTAAAATAAAGATATCCGAAAACCCCGAGAAGATCACTAATCCTCATTTTAAGAAGGTCTACAGAATATTCGATAACGAGACGGGCACAGCTATTGCTGATCAGCTCTGTGTTTATGATGAGGTAATAGATGAAAACGAACCACTTGAGCTCTTCGATCCCGTGCAGGTGTGGAAGACCAAGACTGTAACCAACTTCACCGCAAAGGAGCTTTTGGTTCCGATATTCAAGAATGGTGAGTGTGTGTACGAGTGTCCTTCCATCCACGAGGTGAGAGATTACTGCAAGGTGCAGATTATGACTCTTTGGGATGAGGTCAAGAGATTTGAGAATCCACACAGATACTACGTTGACCTTTCCCGCAAGCTGTGGGATATCAAGCACGGACTTCTTATGAACAGAGGAAAAAATAATGCAAAAAAATAATTCCCTAAAGGAAAAAAAGGTTCTTATAATTCACACGGGCGGCACTATCGGTATGAAAAAGACCGAAAAGGGCTATACACCTGTTCCCGGATATCTTGCGGGCGAACTTAAGAATATTCCGGATCTAAATAGGTGCGATTTTCCCAATTGGGATCTTTATGAGATGTCACCGCTCCTTGATTCATCAAATATGAGCGTTGATGAGTGGAATGAGATAGGCAGAGTTATTTACGAGAATTATTCCTCCTACTCCGGTTTTGTCATACTTCACGGTACTGATACTATGGCGTATACAGCATCGGCACTTTCATTTATGCTCGAGGGACTTGATAAGCCGATAATTCTCACCGGCTCACAGATACCGCTCTCCGAGCTGCGCTCTGACGGACGTGATAATCTAATAACTTCGATTATGATTGCTAACGACGGAGCTGTTCCCGAGGTTTGCCTTTATTTCAGCTCCAGACTTTTACGCGGTAACAGATCTATGAAGATGAGCGCGGATGGACTTGTTGCCTTTGATTCACCGAGTTATCCGCACCTTGCTGAGGCAGGTATTACCATTAAGTACAATTATCCCGCAATACTAAAGAAGAGAGAGGGAGGATTAAAATATCATCCCTTTGCCAAAATTCCTATCGGTGTACTTAAGGTATTTCCCGGTATTCAGTTTGGCCTTTTTGAGGACATAATGACCGAGAAGCTCTCGGGTATCGTTCTTGAGACCTTTGGTGCGGGTAATATACCTATGGGCAACGGAGATCTTTTGCCTATTATTAAAAAGGCGTTTGCCTCGGGCGCAGTTATCACCGTTTGTTCGCAGTGTCCGAGTGGTACGGTTACTCTCGGCGCATATGAGACCTCGTCACAGCTCAAGATTGCGGGTGCCGTCAGCGGAAGAGATATGACTACCGAGGCCGCTGTTGCAAAGCTGTATCATCTCTTCAGCATTGATGCGTCAAAGGAAGATGTGAAAAGTCTTATGGAAAAAAATATATCGGGTGAGCTTACCGAGTAAGAATTATTATACTCATATCTTCATAAACTCCAATAACCGAAAGCGAGGTTTGGAAGATTGTTTTCCATCCTCATAAAGGAGTAAACATGAAGAAGGCGATTTCAATTATTCTTTTATTATCACTTATGACTATTACCTCATGCAAAGGTACGGGAAATGCTCTCGATATTGCATACTCGTTTTGTGAAGAATATCCGCTCGAGGCCGAGGTATATTCCTCGCTTTTTAGTGAAGGAGAGGACGGATATATTGATGACGAAATGCTTGTCGCTCTTTATGGAAAATCCGAATTGTCTGTAAGTGAATTTGCGATCGTTTTATATGGCAAGGTCGGTACCGTGTATGAAGTTGGAGTATTTATAACACCAAACGGCCACCAGAGAATGGATATAGTTGAGCTTGCCAAATACAGAATAGATTTTCTCTCATCCTTGGCGGAGGGCGAGGGGTTTATCAAAAAATACCGCACAGTGACGGTTTACGGATTTTTAGATGATCCTTCACGTGCGGAAAGACTGCTTGACAGTTTAATATAAAAAAAGGACACCGCAGTGCGCGGTTGATCAGGAAAGAAAGAATATGGACTTTATGAATTCATTTGAGGAAAGATCCTCATATCCCGAGGTAATACTCTGTAAGTTTGGCGAGGTTATCTTAAAGGGAAATAACAGACAAAACTTTGAATCCGGACTTGTTAAGGAATTGCGCAGACGAGCATCACCCTATGGCAACTTCAAGATATATTTCAAGCAGAGCACCATATACGTCGAGCCTCTTAACGATGAGTGCGATATGGAGGGAATGTACTCTGCGGCTAAAAAGGTGTTCGGTATCGTTGCCGTAAACCGTGCAGCAGTGTGCGAGAAGGATATGGACTCCATTAAGGAGTGCGCAAGAAACTACCTGCCCTTAAAGCTTGAGGGCAAGAGGACCTTTAAGGTTGATGCAAAGCGATCGGACAAAAAGTTCCCCTTGACTTCGCCCGAGATATCCCGAGATATAGGCGGAGTTATACTCTCCACCGTCAGAGGAATCAAGGTTGACGTAAAGAATCCCGATGTCATAGTTACTGTCGAGGTAAGAGATGATCACGCATATATCAGAGCAGGACAGGAACCCGGAGCGGGGGGCTTGCCGCTTCGCTCTGCGGGACGTGGACTTCTGCTTCTTTCGGGCGGAATAGACTCTCCCGTAGCGGGTTGTATGATGGCAAAGCGCGGTATGGAGATCGAGGCTTTACACTTTGAGTCGTTCCCCTATACCTCGGAAAGAGCGAGGGAAAAGGTATTGCAGTTAGCACAGGAGATGTGTGAGTTCTGTGCCAAGATCCACGTTCACGTTATCTCCTTGACACATATTCAGGAGGAACTGCGTGACAAGTGCGAGGAAGATTATTTCACCATTCTTCTCCGTATCTTTATGATGCGTCTTGCCGAGAGATGTGCCGCTGATTATAAGTGCGGTGCGCTTATTACAGGTGAGAGTCTCGGCCAGGTGGCATCGCAGACTCTTGCGGCTATCGGTGTTACGGACAGCGTTGTGAATATACCGGTGTTCCGCCCTTGTATCGGCCTTGATAAAAACGAGATCATCGCTTATGCAAGACATTATGGAACGTTTGATACTTCTATCCTTCCTTTTGAGGATTGCTGCACTGTGTTTACACCCAAGCATCCTAAGACACAGCCTAAGATCGAGCTGGTTATGAAGGAGCTTGAAAAGATCGACTTTGACGGACTGCTCGAGGAGGCGTACGCATCTATGTACACCGAGACGAAAAAGGTGTTTGAAAACTACAAATAATTTCACACGTGCCCGGGCTTTCTCGGGGAAAAGGAGTATTTTATGCTTTTATTCTACGTTAGACACGGTGATCCGATATACGTTCCGGATTCGCTCACACCCTTTGGTGAGAGACAAGCCGAGGCGGTCGGCAGACTGCTTAGTAATTTGCGCATCGATGAGATATACGCATCCACGTCGGAGAGAGCAAAGCTTACCGCAAAGCCTCTTTGCGAGATAACCAAAAAGGAGCCCACTCTCCTTGATTTTGCCAACGAGATATACGCTTGGAATGAGCTTACACTCTTCTCCAAGGTAGAAAACTGTCAGACCTGGCTATTCTTTGCTCCAGAGATGAAGGAGCTTTTCCATACACCCGAGATGCTTTCTCTCGGACAACGCTGGCACGAGCATCCGATGTTTAAGTCCGAGGAGTTCAAGGACAAGGATTACGCCGCAGGCATCAAGCGTATACAGGACGGCGCGGACAAGTTTATCGCGTCCCTCGGATATAAGCGAGTAGCCGACGGTAAGTACGAGGTAATCAACCATAGCGACAAGCGCGTGGCTCTCTTTGCTCATCAGGGCTTCGGTCTCGCCTTCCTCTCCTGCGTCGTCGGTATCCCTTACCCGATGTTCTCGTCGCACTTTGACATCTGCACGACGGGAGTCACCGTCATAGAGTTTGCCGATAACGGCGGATATTCCTATCCCCGCATCCTGACTCTCTCGTCCGCCGCGCATCTCTACAAAGAGGGATTACCTACGAGATATAACTGACGGCTCGTTAATAAATATTTTTAAGTATTGACAAGCGCGAAGTTTTGTGATACAATACTTCTGTTCATAGGAATGGACGATCCTCGCGGAGGAGTAATCGGTTTTGATGCGCTGAGAGAGTGGGCGGTTGGTGCGAGCCCTGCGGTCGGACGGTGAAGGTAGCCGCGTTGTAACTGCGAAGAACGGTATTCGGTATAGCGAAGAGAACTGACAGCTTTCCGGATTTCTTATTAGACCGCGGCGTCACCTCGCGTTAAGAGGAAATGAGAAAGTATCGTTCGATACTTTGAATTTGGGTGGTACCGCGATTTATTCGCCCCAAGATGCTTTTCGGCATCTTGGGGTTTTTTTGTTTTTAATCCCCACCCGTGTGAGCTTTTTACAAAAAAAGAGCGATTAAAACGATTAATAAACCGAAAGGACTAAATAAAATGAGAAAAGAACTCGCAAAGAATTACAACCCCTCCGAGTTTGAGGACAGACTCTACTCAGAGTGGTGCGACAAGGGCTATTTCAAGCCCGATCCCGATGAAAAGAAGAAACCCTTTTCAATAGTTATTCCTCCGCCAAACGTTACCGGTCAGCTCCATATGGGACATGCTCTTGACGAAACGCTTCAGGATATACTCGTAAGAACCAAGCGTATGCAGGGCTACTCCACGCTTTGGGTACCCGGTACCGACCACGCGGGTATTGCAACTCAGATCAAGGTTGAGGAAAGACTCCGTGTTGACGAGGGGCTTTCCCGTTACGATCTCGGACGTGAAAAGTTCCTTGAGAGGGTATGGGATTGGAAGGATTCCTATGAGGCAAGAATCACCGGTCAGCTCAAGAAGCTCGGTGCATCCTGCGACTGGTCCCGTCAGAGATTCACTATGGACGAGGGCTGCTCAAGGGCGGTTCGCGAGGTGTTCGTTAACCTCTATGACAAGGGCCTCATCTATCGCGGACACAGAATAATAAATTGGTGCCCCCGTTGTCTTACAGCGCTTTCCGACGCAGAAGTTGAGTACAAGGATCAGCCCGGCAACTTCTGGCACATCAAATACCCCATAAAGGGCGAGGATGCTTACGTTGAGATTGCTACCACCCGTCCCGAGACTATGTTTGGCGATACCGCCGTTGCGGTTAACCCCGAGGATGAGAACACCAAGCATCTTATTGGTAAGACTCTCATTCTCCCCATCGTTGGCAGAGAGATTCCTGTTATCGCAGACGATTACGTTGAGATTGGATTTGGTACCGGTTGCGTAAAGATTACTCCTGCTCACGACCCCAACGACTTCCTCGTTGGTCAAAGACACAACCTCGAGCAGATCAAGGTTATGAATGATGATGCTACCATGAACTCCTACGCAGGTAAGTATGAGGGCATGGACAGATATACTTGCCGTAAGGCACTTGTTGCAGATCTTGAGGCAGAGGGCTATCTTGTTAAGACAGAACCCCACGCACACAACGTCGGTACCTGTTACCGTTGCGGCACTACCGTTGAGCCTCTTACTTCCGATCAGTGGTTCGTTAAGATGAAGCCCCTTGCAGCTCCCGCTATTGAAGCGGTAGAAAACGGATCTATTAAGTTTGTTCCCGAGAGGTTCTCCAAGAACTACTTTAACTGGATGAACAACATCCTCGACTGGTGTATTTCCCGTCAGCTTTGGTGGGGTCATAGAATTCCTGCCTTCTACTGTGACGAGTGTGGTCATATGGAGGTTTCTAAAGTAGATATCGACACCTGTCCCAAGTGCGGCGGCAAGGTTAGACAGGAAGAGGACGTTCTTGATACGTGGTTCTCCTCGGCACTTTGGCCCTTCTCGACTCTCGGTTGGCCCGATAAGACCGAAGATCTTTCACGCTACTATCCTACTTCCGCTCTCGTTACCGGCTACGATATCATTACCTTCTGGGTGTCGAGAATGATCTTCTCCGGTCTTGAGCATATGGGTGTGAAGCCCTTCAGTACCGTATTCATCCACGGCCTCGTTAGAGACGCACAGGGCAGAAAGATGTCCAAGTCGCTCGGCAACGGTATTGATCCCCTTGAAATTATTGATAAGTACGGTGCTGACGCACTTCGTTTTGCACTTGCAACCGGCAACGCTCCCGGCAACGATATGAGATTCTCCGATGAGAAGATCGAGGCAGCGCGTAACTTTGCAAACAAGCTTTGGAACGCATCTCGCTTCGTTCTTATGAATCTCAAGAATGATGACGAAACATTACTCACCGAGCCGAAGACCGAGGATCTCAAGATAGAGGATAAGTGGATTCTTTCCCGTCTTAACGAGCTTATTAAGAGCGTAAATAATAACATTGAGAATTATGAGCTTGGTATCGCACTTGCAGAGATATATTCCTTCACTTGGGATCTGTTCTGCGACTGGTATATTGAGATGGTTAAGAGCCGATTCTTCGAGGGTGGCGAGACCGCACTCACCGCAGAGAGGGTACTCGTAAAGGTTCTTACTGCGATCCTTAAGCTCCTTCATCCCTATATGCCCTTCATTACCGAGGAGATCTATCAAGCTATTCCTCACGAGTGCGAGAGCATAGTTATCGAGAACTATCCCGAGTATGATCCCACTCTTAACTTCAAGGAGGACGAAGGTCATATCGATAGAATTATTACCGCTATTACCGCGATCAGAGCGCGCCGTCAGGAGATGAACGTACCTCCCTCAAAGAAGGCGAAGCTCTACGTTGTTACCAAGTATCAGGATACCTTCAAGAGCGCTGAAAAGATTATCGAGAAGCTTGCTTCCGCTTCCGAGGTTATCCTTACCGATTCTTACGATTCCGACGATGCAGTTATGATTGCTACCGATTCCGGCTCTCTCTACATTCCTCTTTCCGAGGTTATCGACTTTGAGAAGGAGAAGGCTCGTCTTACCGCTGAGATGAAGAAGAACGAGGGCGAGATCGAGAGACTCGAGAAGAAGCTTTCCAACGAGGGCTTCGTTGCTAAGGCTCCCGCTGCCGTTATTGAGGGTGAGAAGGCTAAGCTCGCTAAGTATCTTGAAACAAGAGCTTCACTTACTGCAGCTCTCGAAAAACTCGGTTGATCTGTAATTTGTAAAAATAGGTTTACAAAAATGACTGATTTTATCAAAAATCCTTGCGATAAGGAAAACAAAGTTTTGTATAAAGGCTTTTATGGGGACGTCGCTGATATAAGCGTCGTCCGCGTAGAAGAGGGGATTGAGGAAATAGGCGAAAATGCCTTTCGCGATTGTGAGTCGATTTGCGAGGTCTATCTTCCAAGATCGCTTAAAAAGATCTCGGCTTGCGCTTTTGCAGGATGTAAGAATCTTAAAAGGGTGTATATGGAGCTTGGTCTTATTGAGATTGGAGATGAAGCATTCTCCGGTTGCTCGTCTATTTACGACGTCAATATTCCCGATAGCGTTAAAAGGATAGGTGAAGGTGCTTTTGAAGGATGTGCAAGTCTTACTAAGGTGAAGCTCTCCGAGTCGCTCTACATTATTGGCGCAGGTGCGTTTGCTTATTGCTTCAACCTCGCGGAAATAACAATACCGGACTCTTGTGTGCTTGTTGAATTCAATTGTTTTTATTCCTGCTTTTCGCTTGAAGCGGTGAAACTCTCTGATAATATGGGTCTTATCGATGACTGCACATTTGAGGGCTGCCGCTCTCTTACGGTTGTGGATATGCCTGTGAAACTCAAGAAGATAGGCCGCAGAGCTTTTGCAGGATGCACATCTCTCCGCTCGCTCATTCTTCCCGTTGGTACTTCGTCAATAGGACTTGACGCATTTTTCGGTTGCTCGTCCTTGTCTCGCATAGCCATTCCAAAAAGACTTGCCGAGCTTGAGGATATCGAACTGTTTAACGGTTGTGATTTGCTTACCGAGATATCCTTCGGCGGTGACGAAAGATTATTTGAAAATCTTACACGGGGCAGGGCTATTACCGTGCAAAGAAGTGACCTTTCCACTCACACACCAAAAATAACTTTTATGGATTTGAAAGATGAAATATAAATGTCTTGTACTTGACCACGATGATACCGTGGTAGCCAGCTCGGAGACTATTCACTATCCCTCATTTATTGCATACCTTGAGGACTACCGTCCCGAGTTGGTGAAAAACTACACTTTTGAGAGCTTTATTGTTAAGAACTTCGACCCTGGTATAGTTTCCTTGCTTGCCGACGAGGTTGGACTTAATGATGAAGAGATGAAACACGAGGAAAAATATTGGCTCGATTTTATAGAGACAAGATTCCCGAAGGTATATGAGGGGATGTCCGAGATCATCTCTGACTTCAAGGCGCGTGGCGGTATAGTTGCCGTCGCCTCCCATTCTATGACTCACTATATCGTGCGTGACTATGAGCATAATAATCTTCCTATGCCCGATACTATTTACGGCTGGGATATTCCCAAAGAGAACAGGAAACCGAGTCCTTGGTGTATTCTCGATCTTTGTGAGAAGTACGATCTTCGACCTGAGGAGATACTTGTCGTTGACGATTTGAAGCCCGGTTACGATATGGCTCGCGGCGGCGGTGCACATTTTGCTGCGGCAGGGTGGGCGTACGATGTACCCGAGATCAAAGAGTTTATGAAGAAAAATTGCGACTACTATCTTGAATGTGTTGGAGAGCTCAAAGCTCTGCTTAGCGAAGAATAATAGCACCCGTGTAGCGTTTTACACTATAATACACTTATAGGAGGTGAAGAAATATGAAATATCAAGCATTAAAAAGAATATGTGCTTTTTGCTGTCTTATATTGATTATTGCTTACGCCTCCGTTGTTTTTTTACCGCATAATCACGGTTGCCCTGAAACGGATTGTACTGCGTGTGCAATAATAAAAATATCAAGCGAGTTTTTGCTCGGTATTTTATTTGTCAGCGGAGTATTCCGACTGATTAAATGCGTGTTATGTAAAAACAACATTCACTTTATTATTCCGTTCCTCCGCGAGATTACTCCGGTTGGACTTAAGGTGAAGCTTTCGGATTAAACAACTCCTTTTATTTGGAATGTTTAATTTGAAAGGAGTTTAATAATGATAGAAATCAAAGGTCTTGGGAAACAATTTCAAAACGAAACCGAGATCAATTATAAAGATATAGTTTTTGAAACCGGAAAATCCTATATGCTTCTCGGAGCATCCGGTTGCGGAAAGTCCACACTGCTGAATATGATAGCAGGCATCCTTTCTCCGACGAGGGGATCGATTATTATTGACGGAGCGGATATGAGTGCCGCTTCACAGAAGACAAAGGATAAATTCAGAATAGAAAAGATAGGCTACATATTTCAGGATTTTAAGCTTATAAGCGATATGACCGTAGCCGATAATATAGGAATTTTAAGGCTCGAAGGCGTTGACATTTCCGATATGGATAATATGCTTAAGAGTCTTGATATATACGAAAAGAAAAATGCAAAAATAAAACATCTTTCCGGAGGACAAAAACAAAGAGTCGCAATAGTACGTGCCCTTGTAAAAAAACCGGATATAATACTTGCGGACGAGCCTACCGGCAACCTAAATTTTGCAATAGGTGAGCAGGTTATTCAGGAGCTTATTGGGGTATCACGCGGAAAGACGCTTATTGCTGTTACACACGATGATCGACTCGCCAAATATTTCGACGAGGTCATCGATATGAACGAGATGACGAGCGGTATCTGTGATACTGTTGCAGACAAGGAGGCGATCGTATGTTAAAGTTTGCCTTCAAAAATATGGTGATAAAGAAGGTACAGGTTATTCTGATTGTACTTTCGATCGTTATTTCTGCGGGTGTTGGAGTTCTCGCTTTTAATGTTGCAACTCAGGTTGATGAGGGAATCACGTCCGGTGCGCAGTATTATTCTGCCATTGTCGGTCCTGCCGGAAGTAACACCCAACTTGCGATGAATACGATGTATTTCAGTGAGTCGCCCGTCGGCACGATACCGTACTCGGTGGTATCAATGCTTCAACAGGATCAGAGAGTTGACAAGGTCATTCCGTTTGCCATGGCGGATAACTACAACGGCTACGATGTAGTAGGCACTACGCCCGACTATCTTGATAATAAAACCGTAGCGGACGGAGAAATGTTCTCATCATCTAAAACTTTACAGGCGGTAGTAGGTGCTAACGTTGCAAAATACTGTGACCTTTCGGTTGGTGACGTAATAAAAACAAGTCATTCTGCGAGCGGTCTTGATACTCACGAGCAGGGGCTTACCGTTGTAGGTATTCTTGATACAACGCATTCGTCCTTTGATAACGTTGTATTTACACAGATCAAAACTTTGTGGGAAATGCACGACCACGGTGAGTCGGGTGAAGAACACGATGAACACGAGGGCGGGGAAGAACATCATTCTCACGGAACTGTTTGCGCGGTTATCGTTAAAGCTAAGAATCCCGGTGTCGCAATGCAGCTTGTTAATGAATATGACGGAAAGATCATTACTGCCGATGACGGTGATAGCTTCGTTTTGCAGGCGATAGAGCCTATGAGCGTGATGAGAGACGTACTTAGTGATGCGGATGATACTAAGTATATTGTTTTCGTTCTCTGTGCCGTTATTTTGGTAATGAATATAATGGTTATTTCCATTATCACTCTTCTTAATATGTACCATTCCGCAAAAGAGATATCTTTGATGCGGCTTATCGGCATCAGCATGAAGAAGGTGAATCTTCTTTATATAATACAGAACAGCATTATGGGATTTGTTTCCGTAGTTCTTGCTTTTGGTGTATCGAGAATATGTATGCTACTGATGAATGATTATGTTGAGTCGATGGGCGTGGTTCTTAATATGTCAAAGGTATATCCGATGGAATTTGTGATTCTTATTGCTGTGTTCGCGATTAGTGTTATACCTACTATCATATGGACGTTCTGTATGTCGAGAAAGGATGGTGTACAGGATTAAGCTATGAAAATATCAAGAATTATTTACAAAATCCTATCATTGGTGCTCATATGTTCTTTGCTCTTTACGTCACTCGTTGGATGCGGCGATAAAGACGATGTTGTTGATCCCAATGGAGAGGGCGTTACAAAGCTCAGCTTTAAGGCGGCGTCGGGATATGATTACCTAAAGACGCTTGATAAAACTACGGTTACTATCAGCGGATATATGGCGACCAGCTCTCCGGTAGACGGATCGTTTATGTTCCTTATGAATCTGCCGTACCAAAGCTGTCCTTTCTGCGTACCCAACACATCTCAACTTTCCAACACAATGGAAATTTACCCAAAGAGCGGAGAGTATTTCTCATACACCACTCAGGCTATACAGGTTGTTGGAACTCTCGTTGTTTCCGAAAGCGAGGATGAGCCTTTTACCGACAAATACGGGTACAAGTTCTGCTCCAAGATCATTGATGCTACATATACAATTATCAAGTCCGAGGATCTGTCGGACAATATGGCACTTTGGCAGAAAATAGCGAGTGCTGACGTGGTAAGCGATATTTACAAAATGTACGATTACGTCAACTTTCTTTGTGCTTGGCCGACCTATTATGTCAACAGCTACACAAACGAAAACGGTGAGAAGGTGCCCGGATATTATTTGTATGCGAGTGATGCGGAGAGATATATCTACAAAGACGGTGCACAGTTCAACTACGGATACAAGGAAGGCTACTTTGATTCAATTGTAGCGAAAATCGAGGCGGTGGATAAGACCGCGTTCTCTGACCTTGTAGCCAATGTTCGCAAGGCCGAGGCCTTGTCGAAAAAAGCACTTGGTGAGCTCGAAAACAAGAATTATACGTCGGAGTACAAGTACGTTGAAATGTTTGATAATAACGACTACGTATTTACTCTTAACAAGGGTGCCGAGCTTACAGCTGAAATGAATGAGATTTATACCGAATTTTCAAATTGGCTCGGAAGTTGGGAAATGTAATTTTACTAAATAAAAACAAAAGGGGCTGCCGCATTTAGGCGCAACCAAACAAAAACGGTAGGGGTACGAAATTTCGTGCTCCTACCGTAAGTAATATAAGCTTTAAACGGAGAAAATCAAGGTTGAAAACTTATGGTTTTCTCCAATTTTTATTGTGT